>DATHSE010000001.1:0-6425 GCA_035464455.1 Anaerolineae bacterium
GTTGACCACGACGATGCCTTGCTCCATCGCTCGCGCCAGGGGCTCGACCATGGCGCGCGAGTCGGCGGGGGCAATGACGATGACGTCGAACTGCTGGGTGATGTAGTTCTCCACGGCCTCGACCTGGGCGGCGAAGTCGCGCTCGTCCCGCATGCCCTCGGTCTGGAAGTCGAAGAGGTCAGCGTTCTCGGCAGCGAACGCGTTGGCACCGGCGTCCATCTGCATGAAGAACTCGTTGGCCAGCGACTTCATGACGAGGCCGACCTTGGGGGTGTACCCCAGCTGCTCGGTCAGGTCGGGCATGACGCCCGTGACCTCAGCGGGCGGGCACTCTTCATCCTGCGCGAAGGCGGCCGCGCTCGAACCGACGACCAAGCCGGCCGCCATGATGGTGGTGAGGCCGGCGGTGAGCCAGCGGCTCGTGGTGATTCCAACCATGCGGTGGATCCCTCCTTGTGCCCCCTCCAGGGCCTGCGACTGCTCCTGGCCAAGCTGGGCGCCGGCCAGCACGCCTGGGATGCGCAACCGTTTGCGCAACCGTTTACTGGGGCATGCTACTGCGAGTCAGCAAGCGAGTCAAGGAGACACTGGGGGCGGGGACGCAGGCACCCTCGAGTGACGCACGCGACGTCGTCCACGAACCCCGGCGCGCCCGGCGATGGACCGCACGCCGAGCCGCGGCGACCTCCGGCCGAGCCCGGGCGACCTCCGGCCGAGCCCGCGGCGACCTCCGGCTGCGGAGCGTGGGGCCGGGTGCGCCGGGCTGCCCGGCTATCCGATGCTCGCTGCCTCCCAGCCCAGCATGCCGCGGTAGAGCCCGGGCCACGAACCGGGGATGACGATGCCGCCGACGAAACGCCGGTAGAACTCGATGGGACCGGCCGCTCCGATGACGGCGTAGGCGTAGCCCTGTGCATGCATCGCGTGCAGGCTCGCCAGCAGCAACGCTGCACCGACGCCCTGCCCTCGCGCGGCCTCCGCCACTCCCGTCGGCCCCCACACGCCCAGCGCGGTGGCGTCCCAGCACGCGAACCCAAGCAGCTCCTGGCCGCGAGCCGCGATGAAGCAGCTGATGGGTTGACCGGCGAAGCAGCGCTCGGCCTCGCTCACCCAGCCGCGCTCGAAGTTGGCGCCGATCCAGTCGGTGACGATGTGCTTCTCGGGCGCGATGGGCCGACGGATGCTGACGCCGGCGGCATCGGTGCGCGAAAGGTCGAGGGCGGGCAGGTCGTACAGCTTGACGAGGATGTCAGCGGGCTCGCGTTCGCTTTCCGATGGCACCGACATGTGAGCCTCCGATCCGGGTTGGCACGGCGTGGCGCTCAGGATAGGTGAACGGCGATGGCCTCGCGGCTGGGCAACCCGGCCTGGGCACCCGCCATGGTGGTCTTGAGCGCCGCGCCGACCATGGCCCAACGCAGCGCCTCGCGCAGGTCGGCACCGGCAGCCAGCTCGGCCGCGAGGATGCCGTTGAGGGCATCGCCCGCACCGGTGGTATCCACTGGCTCGACGCGCATGGCCGGCAGACGCTCGGCCTGACCATCGATCCACAGCAGCGCTCCGTCCGCGCCCAGGGTGACGATGACCGCTGCTCCGCTGCGCCCGGCGAGCACTCGCGCGGCAGCCTCCGGGTCCACCTCTCCCGCGAGCATCCCTGCCTCGGTCTCGTTGGGCGTGAGGATGGGACCGAGCGCGTACAGCTCATCGGGCACCGGGCGGGCGGGCGCAGGGTTGAGGATGATGCGCAGGCCGCGGCGGGACGCCCAGCGCGCGGCCGCCAGCACCGCCTCGTCGCTCACCTCGAACCCGAGCAGGCAGACCGCACCCGGGGCTGGCTCCAGCTCGGCAGCCTGGGCCTCGATCATGCGGGCGTCCAGGCGTGCGTTGGCACCCGGTGCCACGGCGATCTGGTTCTCCGCGCGCGCGTCAACGAGGATCAGTGCCAGGCCGGTGTGCTCGTCGTCGATGATGCGGCAGGCAGAGATGTCTACGCCCGCCTCCGCCAGGCCGGCCAGGGCGCTGCGCCCAAGGTCATCGCCGCCGACGGCGCCGAGCATGGTCACGGTGGCGCCCACCCTGCTGGCCGCCACCGCCTGGTTGGCACTCTTGCCCCCGTTCTGCTGGACGAACCGGTCGCCGAGGACGGTCTCGCCGGCCGCCGGCAGGCGCGGCACACCCACGATGAGATCGACATTGATGGAACCAACGACCACGACGGAGGGGTTCGTGTTGGTCATGGCCATCAGGATGACACACCTTTGGGTCGTGCTCGACTCTGAAGAAACCGATTGCGCAACCGATTGCGCAAGGGTATCCTGCGGCCGATGGCCATGTCAACGTCGTTCCGTCCACGTACCATCGGGCAGCAGCCATGACCACCATCCGTGATGTTGCCGCACATGCCGGCGTCTCCACCACCACCGTGTCTCACGTCATCAACGGCACGCGCAAGGTCGATATCGGCACGGCGGCCCGCGTCGAGGCTGCCATCGACGAGCTGGGCTACCGGCCCAACGCGCTGGCCCGCTCGATGCGCCGGGGCCGCACCCACACCGTCGGCATCGTCCTGCCTGACATCTCCAACCCGTTCTTCGGCGATCTCGCGCGCAATCTCGAAGACCACATGTACGCGGCCGGCTACAGCTCCATCATCTGCAACTCCGACGGCGACGGCGCCAAGGAGTCCGCCTATCTCGAGGTGCTCCTGTCCAAGAAGGTAGATGGGCTCCTGCTGGTCGCCGCCCGCCAGCCCTCGGAGCACCTGCGGCACCTGCTCGAGACAGGCCCGCCGACGGTCGTGGTGGACCGAGAGCTTGGCAACCTGCCCGTGTCACAGGTTCTGGTGGACAACCACCGCGGGGGCTACCTCGCCGGCCAGCACCTGCTCGAGCTCGGCCATCGCGATATCGCGGTCGTCGCCGGTCCCAGCGCCACCGGCACGAGCGCCCAGCGCCTGGATGGCTTCCGCCACGCGATCGACGAGGCCGGTGTGCGCATCACCCAGAAGCGCATCTACCGTGGCGACTTCCGCGCCGCCAGCGGACGAGCCGCCATGGAAGGCTGGCTGCGCGGTCGCACCCCGCCCACCGCCGTCTTCGCCGAGAACGACCTCATGGCCGTAGGCGTGCTGAGCGCCGCCCATGCCGCCGACGTGGATGTGCCGGCGGAGGTCTCGGTGGTCGGCTTCGACGGCATCGCCTTCGGCGCCGACGTGACGCCTCCCCTGAGCACGGTGGCACAGTCGACGAACGACGTGGCAGCCACGGCCGTGGAGCTGCTGTTCGAGCGCCTGCGTGACAGCCATGCCGCGCCCCGTCGGGTCGAGCTGCCGGTCTCGCTGCTGGTGCGCGGATCGTCGGGACCTCCGCCCGTCCGCTGACCGGCGCGCACTGGACACATGCGAACGTATGTTCTATCCTGCGAGCATGTCCGCAGGCCGTCCACGAGGACAGTGCACAGGCCATCCACACCGTCGGCCCCGTTTCCGGACTGACCGCAACATATGGTATAGCCCTCGACTACCAGACCGCTACATGTAGTGGTTCGGGGCTTGACAGCACCATGGCCCGGGTCCACAATCGGCCGACCATCGCAGGGGCAGGACGAGTCCTCCCGAGGCGAGCCCGCAGAGGGTGTCGCCGGGGCCGGAGCCGACTGAGTGCCGGCCAGCCTGCGGGACCATCGGCGGGTCGCAGCGGCGCCCGTCATCAGCACCCAAGGGCGCCGGTGTCGTCGCCGGCGCGGCAAGCATGAGAGGAGAGGTCATGGCTGAGGCTGTCGCCAAGGTCCGCAGCGCCGTCCCCGGCAAGGAGGCGACAGCACGAGCACGCGATGGCCGGAGCAAGGCCTCGGCTCGCGCGTCCATGGATGACCAGTACCGCTTCACCGGCGCCAACTCGGTCGGCCTCACCTTCGAGCGACGCTGGACGACCCCGGGCGTCCATCCCTACGACGAGGTCACCTGGGAGCTGCGCGACGCCAGCATCGCCAACGAATCGGGCAAGTCCGTCTTCGAACAGAAGGGCGTCGAGGTCCCTTCTTCCTGGAGCCAGCTGGCCACCAACGTCGTCGTCAGCAAGTACTTCCGTGGCCACATCGGCAGCCCCAGCCGCGAGCGCAGCGTCAAGCAGCTCATCGACCGCGTGGTCAACACCATCACCAGCTGGGCAGCCACGCAGCGCTACTTCGCCAGCGACGGGGACCTGGCCACGTTCAAGGCGGAGCTGACGCACCTGCTGCTGCACCAGAAGATGGCCTTCAACAGCCCTGTCTGGTTCAATGTCGGTGTGGAGCCCAGGCCGCAGTGCTCGGCCTGCTTCATCAACTCCGTGCAGGATTCGATGTCATCGATCATGGACCTCGCCAAGACCGAGGCCATGCTCTTCAAGTACGGCTCCGGGGCCGGCGTCAACCTCTCCCCCATCCGTGGATCGCGCGAGAAGATGTCGGGCGGTGGTGTCGCCTCCGGGCCGGTCAGCTTCATGAAGGGCTTCGATGCCTTCGCCGGCGTGGTCAAGTCGGGCGGCAAGACGCGCCGGGCGGCCAAGATGGTCATCCTCGACACGAGCCACCCAGACATCCTCGACTTCATCGATTCCAAGGCCAGCGAGGAGCGCAAGGCCTGGGCTCTCATCGAGGCTGGCTATGACGCCTCCTTCACCGGCGAGGCCTATGGGTCGGTGTTCTTCCAGAACGCCAACCACAGCGTGCGCGCCTCGGACGACTTCATGCGAGCGGTCGAGGCCGATGCCGACTGGACCACCTACGAGGTCACCACGGGCGAGGCGGCCGAGACGCACCAGGCCCGCACGATCTTCCGTCACATGGCAGAGGCGGCCTGGATCTGCGGCGATCCCGGCATCCAGTACGACACGACCATCAACGACTGGAACCCGGTCGCCAACACCGATCGCCAGTACGCCACCAACCCCTGCTCGGAGTTCTCCTTCCTCAACGACACCTCCTGCAACCTGGCCTCGCTGAACCTGATGAAGTTCGTCGATGCCGAGGGCGAGTTCGATGCCGAGGCCTTCCGCTACGCGGCGCGCATCACCATCACCGCCCAGGAGATCCTCGTCGACAACGCCTCCTACCCCACCGCGCAGATCGAGGAGAACTCGCATCGCTTCCGGCCGCTGGGACTGGGGTACGCCAATCTCGGCGCGCTGCTGATGAGCCGCGGCCTGGCCTACGACTCCGACGCCGGCCGAGCCTACGCCGGCGCCATCACCGCCATCATGACCGGCGAGGCGTACCGGCAGTCGGCCATCGTGGCCCGCGACCACGGCGGGGCCTTCAACGACTATGCCATCAACGAAGGGCCGTTCCTGCGCGTCATCGGCAAGCACCGCGACGCAGCCCATGCGCTCGCCGAGGCCGACGTGCCCGGGTCGCTCGTGGCGCAGGCCCGTGCCTCCTGGGACGAGGCACTCGAGCTGGGGCGGGAGCACGGATACCGCAACGCCCAGGTGACCGTCCTGGCGCCGACGGGGACCATCGCCTTCATGATGGATTGCGACACCACCGGCATCGAGCCTGACATCGCCCTCATCAAGTACAAGAAGCTGGTCGGCGAAGGCTTCCTCAAGATCGTCAACGGCACCGTTCCGCTGGCACTGCAGCGCCTGGGCTACACACCCGGGCAGGTCGAGGCCATCGTGGACTACATCGATCAGTTCGAGACCATCGAGGGCGCCACGGATCTGAAGCCCGAGCACCTGCCGGTCTTCGACTGCGCGTTCAAGCCTGTCAACGGCGAGCGCTCCATCGGGCACATGGGTCACCTGCGGATGATGAGCGCCACCCAGCCGTTCCTGTCCGGCGCTATCAGCAAGACCGTCAACATGCCCGAGGCCGCCAGCGCAGAAGACATCGAGGATGTCTACCTGCAGGGCTGGAGACTGGGCCTGAAAGCCATCGAGGTAGATGGCGATGGCTCCAAGCGCAGCCAGCCACTCTCCACGGGCAAGAAGAAGGCCGCGTCGACCGAAGCGATCTCTCCCGCGGCAGGCGGAGCGTCGAGGCTTGAGCTCACTGGGGAGCCCAAGCCATACCGGCGCCGCCTGCCGGACGAACGCCGCGCGATCACGCACAAGTACCAGGTCGCCGGTCACGAAGGCTACGTCACCGTCGGCCTCTATCCCGACGGCCAGCCCGGGGAGATCTTCCACAAGATGGCCAAGGAGGGATCCACCGTCAGCGGCCTGATGGACTCGCTGGCGACGATGACCAGCATCGCTCTGCAGTACGGCGTGCCGTTGCGCGACCTGGTCAACAAGTTCGCCCACAGCCGGTTCGAGCCGGCGGGCTTCACCGGCAACCCCGAGGTGCCCATCGCCAAGTCGATCGTGGACTACATCTTCCGCTGGATGGGCTCGCGCTTCCTCAGCAAGGACGACCGCGACGCCCTGGGCATCATCGGTGGC
>DATHSE010000002.1:0-15712 GCA_035464455.1 Anaerolineae bacterium
GTAGCCCTGGGCGACCCACGCCAGGGGCTCCGCGGTGGGGCGGCTAAGCCGGGGGCGGCGGCCATGCCCGGGGTTGTGGCCATGCCCGGGGGTTGCGGCATGCCCACGGTGGGCCCATCCCGCGGTGGCGGCTGTGTCACGTCGGCGGCGCTGCTCGGGTGGGACACTTCCGCAGTGGCGGCCATGCCGGGGTTGCGGCCATGCCCGGGGTGACTCAGTCGGCAGCCACCTTGCTCATCCATTCCGGCAGTGCCTCGATCGACGAGGACGATGCTCGGCGCATGCCACCGGTGACTAGATCGGCGGCTCACTCCGACAAGCGATGCCGCCGACGCTTCGATCGTGTGCCAGCCTCGCCGAGTCAGTCCTGGAGGGCATCAGTCGGCTGAGGCCTCGGCCACCATCGAACGGGGCAGCCGGCCAGCACGTCTAGATGTGGGCACGTGCGCTTTCGGGTGTCGGCTGCCACCGCCGGGCGTGCAGTGGCAGAGGCGTCCGACGGGCACCAGTCTGCAGGCGCCGGTGACGCCAGCACGTGACGCCAGCACTTGACGCCAGCACGTGACGCCAACGAGATCAACCCGACACGCGACTCCTCTGGTCACGCTGTACGGCTGGGCCGACCCGCCGAGCTCCGGCTGCAGACGTGCAGCACGACGCTGCAGCCAGATCGTGCACGATCGGCCCGACCGGCTAGACGGCCGCGGGTGCCTCCTGCCTGCGGGCGGCGCCACCTCGGCGGATCTCCGCCTCGTTGCGCTCCTTGTCCAGCGCGAGGGTGGATTCGGGGTCGAAGAGGTGGACCTTCTCGAGCGAGATGTTGAGCGTCAGGTCATCGCCGGGCTTGACGCGGTGTTCGCTGCCGATGAGCGCCACGATGTCGTGCCCGCCCACGGAGAAGTGGATGAGCTCCTCGTTGCCGAGGTACTCGACCACGTCGGCGTTGCCGCTCAGTGAGCCGCTGGGGGGTGTTACCTGGACATCGAGGTGCTCGGGCCGGACGCCGACGGTGAGCTTGTTCCCGGAGAACCGCTGGAAGCCCGCCATGTAGCGGTCGGGCAGGGGGATGTCGATGCCATCACCCTTGAGCTGGACAGCGTCGCCGGTGCGGGTCACGTCGACCTCGAGGAAGTTCATCGACGGGCTGCCGATGAAGCCGGCCACGAAGCGGTTGTCGGGGTGGTCGTAGAGCTCCTGGGGGGAGCCCACCTGCTGCAGGCGCGCCTCGCTCATGACGGCGATGCGCTGGCCCATCGTCATGGCCTCGACCTGGTCGTGGGTGACGTAGACGGTGGTGGTTCCCAGGCGCTGGTGGAGACGGGCGATCTCGGCACGCGTCTGCACACGCAGCTTGGCGTCGAGGTTGGACAGCGGCTCGTCCATGAGGAACACGGCTGGCTCGCGCACGATGGCGCGCCCGAGTGCGACGCGCTGCCGCTGACCGCCGGAGAGCTCGCGCGGCTTGCGGTCCAGCAGGTTCTCGCAGGACAGCATCGCGGCTGCCTCACGGACGCGGCGCTCGATCTCGTCCTTGGGCGTCTTGCGCAGCTTCAGCCCGAAGGCCATGTTGTCTCGCACGGTCATGTGCGGGTACAGCGCGTAGGACTGGAACACCATGGCGATGTCGCGGTCCTTGGGGGCGACATGGTTGACCACGCGGTCGCCGATCGAGAGCGTGCCCTCGCTGATCTCCTCCAGCCCCGCGATCATGCGCAGCGAGGTGGTCTTGCCGCAGCCCGATGGGCCGACGAGAACCATGAACTCGCCATCGTTGATCTCGAGGTTGAGGTCGTTCACGGCGACGACCTCGCCGAACTTCTTCCAGACTCCGTCGAACGTGACTGTAGCCATACCGGGATACCTCCTCCCCCGACCGGTCGCGGGCTCCTGCATCTGCCGACCCTCTGGCCGGCTGGACGAGCCCCGTACGCCTGACGGTGGATGGCGCCATCGTAGCAAACGAATGCACCGCCCCGGAGGCGGTCCGTCACGACATGGCCGTGGCGCTAGCGCTCCCGCGCGAAGGCGATGAGGTCGCTGATGGTCCCGTGCGCCAGGCAGGTCACGGTGTCGGCGGCGCCGTAGTAGACGCTGATGCGGTCGCCCTCGGTGAGAGCCGCGCAGGGGAAGAGGACGTTCTGCACGTCGCCGACCTGCTCGTATGGCCGCTGCGGGCTGAGCACGTAGTCGTGGGCGCGCGCGATGACCTTCCAGGGCTCGTCGAGATCGAGCAGCGCCACACCCATCGAGTAGACGAAGCCGTTGCAGCTGGTCAGCACGCCGTGATAGAGCAGCAGCCAGCCCTCGGACGTCTCGATGGGCGTCGGTCCGGCGCCGACCTTGGTCGACTGCCACGTCCAGGGGATGGGCGCCATGACGTGGCGATGGCGGCCCCAGTGCACCAGGTCCGGGCTCTGCGAGTAGTAGATGTCGCCGAACGGTGTGTGCCCGTCGTCGCTGGGCCGGCTGAGCATGCCGTAGGCGTCACCGATGCGCCGGGGAAAGAGCACGCCATTGCGGTTGAAGGGCAGGAAGGCATTGTCGAGCTGCGTGAACGTCTTGAAGTCGGTCGTCCAGCCCATGCCGATGGTGGGACCGTGGCCGTTGTAGCTGTTGCACCACGTCACGTAGTAGCGGTCCTCCAGCCGGGTTACACGCGGATCGTAGGCGTGCACGAACGTCTCCTGGATCTCCGGCACCCGCGCGTCACCCGGTGCGAAGACGATGGGCTCCTCGTCGACCTCCCAGTCCACGCCGTCAGCGCTGCGGCCGGCGTGGATGGCCATCGTGCGCGTCTGGTCATCCACGCGGAAGACGCCCGCGAAGCTGCCTTCGAACGGTACGACCGCGGAGTTGAAGATGCTGTTGGACCGCGGCAGCAGGTCGCGCGGGATGATGGGGTTGCGATCGTCCCGCCACATCGGGCCGCGCTCGCCTGCTGGACGTTCCCGCCACGGCATGGCGGCCTGCACGTTCGTGCTCATCGTTCCTCCTGCTCCGACCCGCTGTCCCTCAGCCCCGCTCATCCGACGCTCCCGCTTACGCGCAAGCTGGGAGCGCTCTCGGGCACCTTGGCTCGATGATAGCGGGCCAGATGGCTCAGCGTACGCTCGACGAATGCGTCATGATGGGAGCGCTCCCATCAAGTACCGGGCGCAGGAGGCGCCGGCGACGAAGGACGAGGAGGCTGCCGGAGGGTGGTCGGGAAGCTGGAGGACGTGGCCGCGGCGAGCGGGGTCTCGCGCTCCACCGTGTCACGCGTGCTGAACGATGGACCGGTGTCCGAGGTGACGCGACGGCGCGTTCTCGCGGCTATGGAGCAGACGGGCTACAGACCCAATCTCGCTGCCCGCACGCTGGCCTCGGGCCGCTCGGGTGTCGTCGGCGTCGTCATCCACGTACCGGCCGAGGTGCTCTTCCAGGACGTCTTCTTCTCCGGGCTCTTCCACGGCATCAGCGAGGGACTAGCCGAACGCGGCGCCGGCATGATGCTCTGGCTGGCCAATCTGCCCAAGGAGCAGACGCTCGAGCGCATCCTCGGCATGCGGCTCTTCGATGGGTTGCTGGTGACCGCCGATACGCTCGACGACCCGTTGGTCGATGGCCTGGTGGCCTCGGATCTGCCCACCGTGCTCATCGGCCATCGCCACAAGGATCGCTCCGCCAGCTACGTCGATATCCACAACGAGCGCGCTGCCGAGCAGGTCGTCGACCACCTCGTAGGCCTTGGGCGCCGCCGCATCGGTCACATCGCCGGTCGCCGCGGCGGAACCTCGGCGGAGGAGCGGCTCACCGGTTATCGGCGGGCGATGCAGCGGGCGGGCCTCCCGACCGAGGGGCTCGTCGTCCGCGGCGACTACCTGACCCGGTCCGGCATCGATGGTGCCGCGCAACTGGTCGAGGCCGGCGTGGACGCCATCTTCGCCGCCAGCGACACCATGGCCGTCGGCGCCCTTGCCGAGCTGGCACGTCGCGGCATCCGCGTGCCTGACGAGATCGCTGTCGCCGGCTTCGACGACGTGGCCGAGGCTGCCCAGGCTGATCCGCCGCTGACCACGATGCGCCAGGACACGGAGCTGCTGGGCCTGGAGGCCGCACACACCCTCTTTCGCCTGCTCGGCGACCCCGACGCCGTACCGCAGCGCGTGATCCTGCCTACCGAGCTGATCATCCGCCAGTCCACCGTCGGGTCGATGGACTCCCGACGTACCCGCGAGCGCGATGGCACCCGTAAGCGCGACGGCACCCGGACGTAGAAGGAGGGCCGCCAAGGAAGAACACGCCATGACATCTCAGGTTCCGCCCCGAGCACTGCGATCAAGGAGGAGTGATCAGCACATGAACAACCGCACACGGCTGGTGGGCCTCATCGCCGGCACCGCCCTCGCTGTCACCGCGGTCGCGCCGGCGGCTGCGCAGCCGACCGAGTACCCACGCAACGAGACGCTGTACACCAGCGGCACCCAATGGGGTCCGCCCGGCACCTGGAACCCCATCCAGGACTGGGGCTACGCCATGGGCACGCTGGGGCTGGTGTACGAGCCGCTCTTCAACTACGACCCGCTGACCAACGAGTACATCCCCTGGATCGCCGAGAGTGGGGAGTGGACGGCTGACCTCGAGTACACCATCAAGGTCCGCGATGGCGTCACCTGGGCCGATGGCGAGCCGGTCACGGCGGAGGACGTCAAGTTCACCATCGATCTGGGCCAGCGACCCGGCGTGCCCTACTCGGGTCTGTGGGACTTCATCGAGACGGTCGAGGTCGCGGACGACCTGACGGCCGTGGTGACCTTCTCTGCCCCGCAGCACGCCGAATGGTCGAACTTCCTCTACAACCGCGCCGTCCTGCCAGAGCACCTCTGGGGCGAGCGCAGCGACGAGGAGATCATGGGCGCCAACGAGAGCCCGGTCGGCTCCGGCCCATACCAGTACCTCACGCACGACCAGGGCCGCATGGTCTGGGAGAAGCGTGACGGCTGGTGGGGCACCGAGGCCCTCGGACTGGATCCCAAGCCCACCTATATCGTCGACATCGTCAACGGCAGCAACAACGTCGCGCTGGGCCTCGTGCTCCAGGGCGGCCTGGACATGTCCAACAACTTCCTGCCCGGCGTGGCCACGCTTGTCGAGGGCGGCTACGGCATCAGCACCTTCTACCCCGAGCCGCCATACATGATGTCGTCCAACACCGCCTGGCTGGCCACCAACAACACCAAGCCGCCGCTGGATGACCCGGCCTTCCGCAAGGCGCTCGCCAGCTCCATCGACACCGACACCATCGTCAACGTGGTGTACGGCAACATCGTCAAGAAGGCCAGCCCCACCGGCCTGCTGCCCCCGTGGGAGATGTACGTGGACCAGGCCGTGGTGGACGAGCTGGGCTTCGACTACGATCCCGAGGCCGCGTCGGCCATGCTGGATGAGGCTGGCTACGTGGACGCCGACGGTGACGGCTGGCGCGACAACCTCGATGGCTCACCCATCGCGCTCGAGATCATCGTCCCCAACGGCTGGACCGACTGGATGGAATCCATCCGCGTCATCAGCGACTCGGCCAAGGCCGTCGGCATCAACGTCGAGACCGCCTTCCCGGACTACGGCGCCCGTACCGAGGCGATCCAGAACGGCACCTTCGACCTGGCCATCGTCAACGACAAGCAGCTCAGCAACACGCCGTGGACGTACTACCAGTACATCTTCCGGCTGCCCATCGAAGACGTGATGAGCAACGAGAACTACGGCCGTTACGAGAACGAGGAGGCCTGGGCGCTGGTGCAGCAGCTGAGCCAGACCCCGGTCGACGACACCGAAGCCATCATGGCCATCACCTCGCAGCTCCAGGCCATCCACCTGGCCGACCTGCCGCTGACCCCGCTCTGGTACAACGGCATGTGGTCGCAGGTCAGCGACGCTGTCTGGACCAACTGGCCGTCGGCTGACGGCAACCAGTACCTGCCGACCACCTGGCGTGGCTTCTGGCAGATGGGCGGCATCCGCATGCTCGACGCCCTCGAGCCGGTCGTGGCCGAATAGGGCCCGATCGACGGCGCTCTCTTCCCCGGCTCCGAGCCGGGGAAGAGAGCCTCCACCACTCCCCCACACCGACGGAGACTCCGTGCGCCGGTACTTCGCACGCAAGTTCCTGTTCTACGCGGTGACGTTCGTGGTCGCGGTGACCATCGACTGGCTCATCCCGCGTCTGGCCCCGGGCGATCCGGTGCGCAGCATGGTCTCGCGCATGTCGCTCCAGCCGGGCGACGCGGAGAACATGATGGGCTACTTCATGGGCGCGTTCGGCCTGGACCAACCCGCGTGGCAGCAGTACATCAACTTCTGGGTGGCGCTCCTCAACGGCGACCTCGGCATCAGCGTGTGGCTCTTCCCGCAGCCGGTCACGCAGGTGATCCTGGGCGCCCTGCCGTACACGCTGGCGCTGCTGATCCCGTCGGTGCTGCTGGCGTTCTGGGCGGGCAACAAGTTCGGCGCTTATGCCGCGCGCAAGAAGTGGCTCGATGGAGCCGTGCTACCGGTGGGCTACATCCTGACCGCGACCCCGTACATGTGGCTGGCCATCCTGCTGGCGTGGCTGCTGGGCACGGTGTTCCAGGTCTTCCCCATCGCCGGTGGCTACGGCTTCAACCTCGCGCCGGCGCCCACCCTGCAGTTCGCGTCCAGCCTGGTGTGGCACTGGTTCCTGCCGTTCCTCTCGCTCTTCCTCGTCGGCTTCGGCGGCTGGGCCATCGGTATGCGCAACCTCATCATCTATGAGCTCGACGCCGACTACAGCCGCTACCTCGGCTCGCTGGGCGCACCGAGCAAGCTGGTGCGCAAATACGCCTACCGCAACGCCCTCCTGCCGCAGCTGACCGGTCTGGCGCTCTCGCTCGGCGTCATCGTGGCCGGCGCCCTGGTGACCGAGGTCGTCTTCTCCTACCCCGGGCTGGGCTGGTATTCCTACCAGGCCATCGTCAACCAGGACTACTTCCTGCTCCAGGGCATCTTCCTCTTCGTGATCATCGGCGTGCTGGTGGCCAACTTCGTCATCGACATCGCCTACGTCATCGTCGACCCGCGTGTCCGCCTTGGCATGGGGGGCGACTGACATGCACGCCCCGGCCATCCCCGAGGGGCCTGCGCCGCGGAAGCGCATCGGGCGTGTACGCGAGTTCCTCTACTTCGCCAGGCGCGACCGCAAGATCTTCGTCAGCCTCATCATCATCGGCAGCCTGGCGGTCGTGGCCCTGGTGGGCCCCTTCCTTCGCGACTACGGGCCCAACGAGTACGTCGGGCCGGCCATGCAGGCGCCCTCGTCCGAGTACTGGTTCGGCACGACGACCTTCGGTCAGGATGTCTTCGTGCAGTTCGTCCACGGCCTGGGCGCCACGTTCTTCGTGGGCATCGTCGGCGGCGGCCTGGCCGCGTTCATCGGCATGACCGTCGGCTTCGTCGCCGGCTACCGCGGCGGCCTCATCGATGAGCTGCTCAACATGCTCACCAACGTCGTGCTGGTCATCCCCACGCTGATGGTGCTCATCGTCATCGTCGCCTACGTGAACGCCCGCGGGCTGCTGGTGGAGGCCGTCTTCATCGGTTTCACCGCGTGGCCCTGGGCAGCACGGGCCATCCGGGCCCAGACGATGTCGTTGCGCTCACGCGATTTCGTCGACCTCGCGCGCCTGACGGGCGTGAGCACGCGCAAGATCATCAGCGGCGAGATCGCCCCCAACATGAGCTCGTACCTGATGCTGACCTTCATCCTGCTGTTCGGCAATGCCGTGCTCATCGCGGCCACGCTCGACTTCATCGGCCTGGGCCCGACCGAAGGCATCTCGCTGGGCCTGATGATGAACAACGCCGTGCTGTGGTCCGCGCTCCAGCTGGGCATGTGGTGGTGGTTCATCCCACCCGGCGTCGGCATCGTGCTGATCGTGGGCTCGCTCTACGTGATGAACGTCGGCCTCGACCAGATCTTCAACCCGCGTCTGCGGAAGCTGTAGCCGATGACGCTCAAGGTCGACGACCTCAAGGTCTACTACACCACGCTCGCCGGCGATGTCCGTGCACTCGACGGCGTCTCCTTCGAGATCGCCGATGGCGAGATCATGGGCCTGGCCGGGGAGTCGGGCTGTGGCAAGACGACGCTGGGGAACAGCCTCATCCGGCTCGACGGACGCATGCGTCATGTCGGCGGCACCGTGCAGCTCGATGGTCAGGAGCTGCCCATCAGCGATAGCGAGGCGATGGACGCGTTCCGCTTCCACCACGTATCGGTGGTGCCGCAGTACGCCATGAGCGCCCTCAACCCCACGCGCAAGATCGGCCGCATGTCTCGCGAGCTGATCGAGTCGCGAGGCATCGGCTACGACAGCGTCAAGGACGTGTACGAGACGCGGCTCAGGCTGGTCGGCTTGCGCGAAGGCGTGCTGGACCTCTACCCCATGGAGCTCTCGGGTGGCATGAAGCAGCGCGTCGTGATGGTGCTGTCCACGCTGCTCGATCCGTCCCTGCTCATCGCCGATGAGATCACCTCTGCGCTCGACGTCTCCACCCAGAAGGCCGTGGCCGGGTCGCTGGTGGGCCTGCGTGACAACGAGTTCGTGAAGTCGATGATGGTCATCACGCACGACCTATCGATCCTGCATGAGGTGGCCGATACCATCATGATCATGTACGCCGGCCACCTTGCCGAGAAGGCCCCCACCGACCGCATCATCGACAGCCCACGGCACCCCTACACCAGGCTGCTCATCTCGTCGCTGCCGGAGGTGGGCGTCCGTTTCGAGGACAAGCGTCTCGAAGGCATCCCCGGCAGGCCGCCATCTCTGCTCGATCCCCCGGCTGGCTGTCGCTTCCGCGCGCGCTGTCCGCTGGCGGACGAGCAGTGCCTCGAGCAGCCGCCCTTCGTGGAGGTCGGCGAGGGTCACCAGCTGGCGTGCTGGAAGGTCAGCTGATGGGCAAGCTCGAACTCAAGGGCGTCAACAAGGTATACCGCGTGGGCACCTTCGGGGGCGACACGCTGCACGCGGTCAAGGACGTCTCCTTCACCGCCGAGCCGGGCCAGGTCATCTCGCTCATCGGCGAGAGCGGCAGCGGCAAGTCCACCATCGGCAAGATGATCCTGCGGCTCACCCGTGTCTCCAGCGGCCAGATCCTCTTCGACGGCAAGGACGTGAGCACCCTCAAGGGTGGCGAGCTGCGGCCCTACCAGCGACGGGTGCAGGGCGTCTTCCAGGACCCCTTCAGCTCCTACAACCCCATCTTCAAGGCCGACCGCGTCTTCGGCATGGTGAAGGACTCGTTCTATGCTGACGTCAGTCGCAGCGAGTGGGAGGCGCGCGTGGGGCAAGCGCTCAAGGATGTGGCCCTCGACCCGGATGGTGTCCTGGGCAAGTATCCGCACCAGTTGAGCGGCGGCCAGCTCCAGCGCATGCTGGTGGCCCGCGCCCTGCTGCTGGACATCGACTTCCTCGTGGCTGACGAGATCATCTCGATGCTCGACGCCTCCACGCGCGTGGATGTGCTCAACCTGCTGGGTGACCTGAAGGCCGGCGGCCTGGGCGTCCTCTTCGTCACGCACGACCTCTCGCTGGGCAACTACATCAGCGACCGGGCCATCATCCTGCGCAGGGGCCGCATCGTGGAGAGCGGCCGGACGTCCGACGTCTTCGATCGTCCCTCGCACCCGTACACGCAGATGCTGCTGGAATCCGTGCCCGCGCTGCATGGTGGGCGCGACCCCGCGCTGTGGGCCGACCGCAAGGGCCGTTGCCTCTTCCACGAGGCCTACCCGGATGCGGACGCCGAGTCACCCGCGACCCTCGACGATCCCAGCCTGGTGGAGGTCGAAGCGGGTCACCTGGTCACCTGCGCCCAGGTCGATGAGCCCGGCGCCTGCCCTCGCTCCAAGGCCCGGAGGGCGGCATGAGCGGCTGCCGGCGTCCCTGCGACCGTCGCCGCCGGAACCTACGTCCAGCGAGAGGGAGTGAGCGATGACGAGCGAGAACGAGATCCGCTTCCCCGAGGGTTTCCTCTGGGGGGCGGCTACCAGCGCCTACCAGGTCGAGGGAGCGGTCGACGAGGACGGTCGAGGTCCCAGCATCTGGGACACGCAGTGCCACCACACCGACCTGGTGCGTGACCACCACAGCGGCGACGTCGCGGCCGACCACTACCACCGTTGGCAAGGCGATGTCTCCCTGATGGCCGAGCTCGGCCTCCAGGCCTACCGCTTCAGCGTGGCCTGGCCGCGCATCCAGCCGACCGGGCAAGGGCCGGTCAACCAGGCCGGGCTGGACTTCTACTCGCGACTGGTGGACGGCCTGCTGGAGCACGGCATCACGCCGATGCTGACGCTGTACCACTGGGACCTGCCGCAGGCGCTCGAGGACGCCGGTGGCTGGCCGGCGCGCGAGATCGCCTACCGCTTCGCCGACTACGCCGCCATCGTCTTCGAGGCGTTGCGCGATCGTGTACCACTGTGGGCCACGCTCAACGAGCCGTGGTGCTCGTCCCTGCTGGGCTATGCCGACCCCTCCCACGCCCCCGGCCACCGCGACGCGACAGAGGCGACGCGTGCCATCCACCACCTCAACCTGGCCCATGGCCTCGCACTCCGGACCATGCGTGCCATCGACCCCGGTCCGCGCCTGGGCATCGTGCTCAACCCATCCCCCATCCACGCCGTCGGCCCCGATCCCGATGGGTCACTGACCGACGCAGTCCGCCGCTACGACGGCCTGCGCAACCGCGCCTGGTCAGACCCCATCCTGCGTGGCCGCTATCCCTACGACATAGCGGATGACTTGCGAGCATTCGGCGGGCTGCCCATCGAGGAGGGGGATCTCGACATCATCGCCCAGCCCCTCGACTGGCTCGGCATCAACTACTACAACGACAACCACCTGCGGTCCGTGCCAGGCGCGACCATCGCGCACACGCCCGGCCTGCGCGGTGCCGGCGGTGTCGATCCCGGGCCGGAGCAGACCGACATGGGCTGGCCCATCACGCCGGACGGCCTGCGCACGCTGCTGCTCGACCTCGCCGCGACGTACCCCGACCTGCCGCCGGTCTACATCACCGAGAACGGCTGCGCCTATGACGACGCGCTCAGCGACGGTGCCTGCCATGACCCCCGGCGCATCACCTATCTCGATGCCCACCTCCGCGCGCTCCATGCCGCCATCGCCCAGGGTGTCGACGTGCGCGGCTACTTCGCGTGGTCGCTGCTCGACAACTTCGAGTGGTCCCACGGCTACCACAAGCGCTTCGGCCTGGTGCACGTGGACTACGAGACGCAGGCTCGCACGCCCAGGGACAGTGCCCGGTGGTACCGCGACGTCATCGACCGCAACGGCCTGGCCCCAGAAGGGTCTACCTCGACCTCGACCTAGCCCTGCCCCGGCTTCCGATGAGCGGCGCGGTCCAACGGCGACGCCCCTAACGGACCGAGACCGTGGTCAGGTAGTGCGTCCGCTCCGTGAGCTCCTGCACCTCGCCGACCAGCTCGAATTCAGCGCTGAGGGGCAGATCCGCCGCCGACGTCCCGAGCATGACGCGATGCCGTCCGGGCTCGACCCGCAATCTGCCATCGACCCCCGTGAAGGCGAGCTGTTCGGCATGCAGCGTGAATCGGACCGTGCGTCGCTCGCCCGGCTCGAGGCCGATGCGCGCGAAGCCGCGCAGCTCCTTGACCGGTCGCGTGACGCTGGCGTGCAGGTCGCGGAGATAGAGCTGCACGACCTCATCCGCTTCGCGAGGACCGACGTTGCTGACCTGCACGCTGACGTGGAGCTCGCCATCGATGGGCACTCGCGCATCCACGTGCAGGTCCTCCAGCTCGAAGCGTGAGTAGGAGAGCCCGTGGCCGAAGGGCCACAGCGGCCGATGCGAACCATCGACGTACTCCTCGTGCCACTGCGACCGACCGCCGGAGGGCTTGTGGCCGTAGTAGAGCGGCACCTGGCCCACGTGCCTGGGCACGGTGATCGGCAGCTTTCCTCCCGGACTGACGTCCCCGAAGAGGACCTCGGCGATGGCGCGTGGCCCAGCCTGACCGGGAACCCAGGCGTGCAGCACGGCGGCAGCCCCTGCAGCTTCCCGCGGGATGGCCAGCGGCCGTCCAGAGATGAGCAGCAAGACGATCGGCGTTCCGGTCGCGGCCACGGCCTCGAACAGGTCAGCCTGGCGGCCGGGCAGACCCAGTGCCAGGCGGTCGCGTGTCTCGCCACAGGTGCACTGCGCGGTGAGGCCCGAGCGCTCCCCGAGCACCAGGATGGCGACGTCCGCTCCGCGCGCGGCCGCGACCGCGGCAGCGATGTCGGCATCGTCGCCGTCGAGCAACCCACATCCGCGGGCGTAGCGGACTTCGGTGCTGGCCGAAACGCGTGCCCGGATGCCATCGAACACGGTCGACCAGGTGGCCAGCTCATCAGCCAGCTGCAGGTCCAGCGGTGCAGCCGCGCCGGCGACTCCCTCCCTCGCGCGGTTCTCCAGCAGCGTCTCGATGTGCGCGATGTGGCCATAGTCGCCCACCAGGCTGCGGGCGCTGTCGGCGTTGGGCCCGATGACGGCGATGATCGGCAGATCCGCCGGCAACGGCAGCGTGCCATCGTTCTCCAGCAACACCATCGAGCGCTGTGCCATCTCGAGCGCGAGCTCCATCTCGCGCACAGCCCCGGCCCCGGCGGCGTCGGCGGCGTCGGGTCGTGCGTACGGCTGCTCGAACAGCCCGAGTCGGAGCTTCAGGCGCAGCACTCGTTCGACTGCGAGGTCGACGAGCGCCTCGTCCACCCGGCCATCCTCGACCGCAGCGCGTAGTGGCGCCCCGTACGCGGCCGTCGCAGGCAGCTCCATGTCCAGCCCTGCCCGCAGCGTCATCACCGCCGCGTCCGAGAGGTCTGCTACGAGCTCGTGCAGGGTGAGCAGGTGCTCGATGCCCAGGTAGTCGGCGACCACCACGCCCTCGAAGCCCCAGCGCTCGCGAAGGATGGTGGTGAGCAGCTCGCGGGATGCTGCACAGGGCAGGCCGTCGAGGTCATCGTAGGCGTGCATCACCGAGCCGATGCCCGCCTCGCGAACGGCCGCTTCGAAGGGGAAGAGGAACGTGTCCAGCAGCTCGCGCCAGCCGATGTGGGCCGGCGCCTGGTTGAGGCCCCCTTCGGGTACGCCGTGTCCCACCATGTGCTTGGCGGTGGCGATGACGGGACGCTCCCCGCTGGGCGTGTCCTGGATGCCGCGGACGTAGGCGCATCCGAGTTCGGCGGCCAGGTAGGGGTCCTCGCCGTAGGTCTCCTCCAGTCGTCCCCAGCGCGGGTCGCGCGTGATGTCGAGGACCGGCGCAAGCGCCTGGCTGGCCCCCATCACCCGTAGTTGGCGGCTGATGAGGCGCGCCATCTCCTCCACCAGGCCCGGGTCCCACGCCGCGGCTTGGCCGATGGACTGCGGGAAGCAGGTGGCGTCTCGAGCCATGACGCCGTGCAGGCTTTCCTCGTGGATGATGGCCGGGATGCCCAGGCGCGTCTCTTCGACCAGGAAGCGCTGGATCTGGTTGCCGAAGGCCGCCACCCGCCCCGCTGGCAGGTTGGTGGCTCCGGCGACGCGCGTGATCTGGCCGATGCCGTCGCGGAGACGCTGCTCGGCTCGAACCCGGTCGAGCCCCGTGCCGTCGAGGATCTCGAACGACCACAGGGAACCCAGCTGCGCCAGCTTCTCTGTCAGCGTCATGCGGCCCAGGAGGTCCCGGGCCCGCTCGGCGGCGCTCAACGACGCGTCGCGGTAGGGTGGCGCCCCCTTGGCCTCCTCCGTGGCTGGACCGGGACGCGCTGGCTTGGTGTGACTGGACATGGGATCCTCCCCTGGGTCGAGTGTCATCCCTTGACTGCTCCTGCTGTGAGGCCACCCACGATCTGACGTTCGGCGATGACGTAGAAGATGAGCGCCGGGATCATCGAGAGCGTGGTGAAGGCAAGGACACGAGCCGTGTCCGAGGTGTACTGGGTCGAGAAGTTCATCACGCCCAAGGGCAGCGTCCACTGGTCCGCGCTGCTGAAGACGACGAGCGGCAGCAGGAAGGCGTTCCAGCTGCCGACGATGGCGAGGACGGCCACGGTGGCGAGCGCCGGCCGCGACAGCGGCAGAACCACGCGCCAGAAGAACCCGAAGGCGCTGCAGCCATCGATGCGGGCGGCGTCCTCCAGCTCGATCGGGATGGCCCGGAAGAACGGCCGCAGGATCACGATCGTCAGCGGCAGGCCGAAGGCCGCCTGGGGCAGGGCCACGCCGAGCGGGTTGTCGAACAGGCCCAGCTGGCGGATGAGGACGAACAACGGCAGGATGGCGATGGCCACGGGGAAGAGCAGGCCGAGCACGAAGAGCGTGTAGAGCTTCTCGCGACCGGGGAAGGTCAGTCGTGCGAAGGCGAAGGCTGCCATCGCCGCGAGCCCGACCACCAGTAGCGTGGTGATGGTGGCCACCACGATGCTGTTGAGCAACTCTCGCCAGTACATCTCCCCGGTCAGGATCTCGATGTACTTGTGCGGGAACCAGTCCGACGGCAGGTCGACCGGCCGGTTGCGGATCTCGCCGGTGTCCCGGAAGCCGCTGATGGCCGCGTAGGCCAGCGGGATGACGATGGCCGCGGCCACCCCGAACATGACCAGCACGCGCGTGGCGCTCCACGTGCCGTGGCGGATCCGCTGGGCCAGGGTCGGGTTGGCGGCGCTCCCTCTCGATCCGCTCATCGCTCAGCGGGGCCCTCCGCTGGTCGCACCCTCGACGTCTTGGCGCATGACGAAGCGCTGGTAGAGGAGGGCGACGATGAAGGCGAGGATGAAGAGGATGACCGCGGTCGCGCTGCCGTAGCCAAGCTGGCTCCGCCGCAGGCCCCAGTCGATCATGTAGGTGGCCATGGTGTTGGAGGCGTTGATCGGACCACCCTTGGTCGTGGCCCAGACCAG
Organism: Anaerolineae bacterium; assembly: GCA_035464455.1. Taxonomy (GTDB): domain Bacteria; phylum Chloroflexota; class Limnocylindria; order Limnocylindrales; family CSP1-4; genus JAFMJV01. The sequence continues at coordinate 14,958 of DATHSE010000002.1, forward strand.
GTCGAAGAGCTGCAGGGCCCCGATGATCGACAGGAAGACCGAGACGCGGATCGTCGGGCCCAGCAGAGGGATGGTGATATGGCGGACCGACTGGTTGCGACTGGCGCCGTCGACCAGCGCTGCCTCCTCGACCTCGCGCGGGATCTCCTGCAAGCCGGCCAGCATGATGATCATGTGAAAGCCGAAGTACTTCCAGCTGATGATGAAGAACATCGTGTACATCACGAAGTCCGGGTCGGCCAACCAGAGCTGCGTCAGGGAGCCGAGCCCGGCCGCTTCGAGTGACTGGTCGACCAGCCCGTCGGGCGTGAGCATGAGCTTGAAGACGATGCCGGCGATGACCTCGGCGATCACGTACGGTGCGAAGAACAGCAGTCGCAGCACCGCACGGCCGGGGAAGTCGCGGTTGAGCAGCAGCGCCAGACCCAGCGCGAACGGGATCTGGATCGCGAGGGACAGCAGGATGATGAAGAAGTTGTGCGAGATCGCCCCCAGGAAGACCGGATCGGAGAGCGCTCGCTCGTAGTTGGCCAGTCCGACGAAGTCGGTCAGCGGCTTGAGCCCGTTCCACTTGAAGAGGCTGTAGAAGCCGGCCTGCGCGATGGGCAGCAGCACGAACAGCGCATAGAGCACGAGCGCAGGCAGGACGAACAGCGCGACGGTGGACCAGCGGGTCCATCGGCGCCTTCGGGTCTGGCGCTGAACGCTCGTAGTGGCCGCCACGGTGCCTCCGGGAACGAGTCGGGGGGGGGGGG
>DATHSE010000003.1:0-4997 GCA_035464455.1 Anaerolineae bacterium
GGACCTTCGGGAGCTGGAGCAGGCAGCTCGGATCGTCGACGACCCACGTCATGACGATCCGTCCGCCATCCGTGACGCACTGCGGCATCTTCTCGCCCCCGGCAGCCCGATGGGTGGTGCCCGGCCCAAGGCGAACTTCCGTGATCCTGCAGGCGCGCTGTGGTTCGCGAAGTTCCCTTCGCACAACGACCGCAGAGACGTGGGCGGCTGGGAATACGTTCTGAACCGCATCGCTGCACGTGCGGGGATCGACGTCCCGGAGATCGACCTTCGGATGTTGTCCGGCCCCTCCCACACGTTCCTCGCGCGTCGCTTCGACCGAGAGGGGAACGGCCGCCGTCTGTTCGCGTCGGCCATGACGATGCTCGGCAAGCGGGACCGTGAGCCATCGTCCTACGCCGAGATCGCCGAGGCCATCGACCTGAACGGGGCACCCGGCCATATCGAAGAGGATCTCGTCCAGCTATTCCGCCGGCTCGTGTTCAACATCGTGACCGGTCATCGCGATGACCATCTGCGAAATCACGGGTTCCTGCGGTCCCGTGCTGGATGGCGTCTCGCTCCCGCCTATGACCTCAACCCGATGCCTGAGATGTCGCAACACGAGGTGGCTGTCGGGCTTGCGGCCAAGGATCCCGATGTCGAGGTTGCCGTAAGCGAGACCGCGCCGTTCTGCCGGCTCACCCCGGCCGCGGCTCGCGACATCGTGAGCGAGGTTCGTTCCGCGGTCGCAGAGTGGCGATCGGTCGCGCGCGAAGTGGGCCTGTCACGCATGGACATCGAGGCGGTGTCGCCGGCATTCATCGAGTGAAGGGGCCAAGGCGTCGTGCCGCAACCGCGACGACCGTCCTTGTCGCACACGGGGACAGGTCGAGCGCGAACCCGGGACAGACTGAGCTCGACGTCCCCGACCAGTAGGCGACCAGTCAGTCACGCGGTCAATCAGATGCTGAAAACGGGGTCGCCCAGAGTGGCACAGCGACGCCCACACGAAGCCACTTCACGAGGGAAAGTTGGCTCCGGCGGTAGGATTCGAACCTACGACCAATCGGTTAACAGCCGACCGCTCTACCACTGAGCTACGCCGGAACGGGGTGCGGCCAGAGGATAGCATCTCGGCGCCTTGATACCTCCGGCGCCGGTATCGGCAGCCGCGCCCGCAGGGGTACTTCCGAACCCCTTTCGTGGTGCGTCCGGCCACCGCTAGCATCGGGCGCGTGAACGACGACCTCTTCACGCCCTGGACCCTGTTCGTCATGGCCGGCCTGCTGGGTGGCATCGTGCTGTTCTTGCGCGGCCTGCAGGCCTACCGGCGCGACCAGCTCATCTCCTCGGTCGCCACCTCCAGCCTGGACGGCATGGCCGCGGGTGAGGTGCGCGTCAGCGGTGTCGTCGAGGCCATCGACCAGACACTCATCTCGCCGCTGCAGTCGATGCCGTGCGTCTGGTATCGGGCGCGGGTGGAGACGACGGGCAAGAACTCGCGCGTCGTCATGGACGAGGAGAAGTCGCAGGAGTTCCGCATCCGCGACGAGACCGGTTCGATCCGCGTGGTGCCGCGTGGCGCCCGCTGGGAGATCGGCACGGCCTTCGACGAGCGCACCAGCGTCGTCGGCGCGGAACCGCCCGGCCTCGCCCGCCGAACCGGCGCCAGCCACGCCCTTGTGCAGGAGCGTGACGTGGACCAGATGACCGAGCTGGAGCGCCAGGCTGCGGCGCAGGCGTTGCTGACGGTGCAGCGGCCGACGACCGGCGGCACGGATCCGGACTCGTCGGGTGCCTCCGACCGCTCCGGTGCGCCGTTCATCGAGCAGGGTGGGCGTCGCTACCGGGAAGCGCGCCTGGAGCCAGGCCAGACCGTGACCATCCTGGGGCAGGCCTGGCCGTGGGCAGAGGTGCGCGAGGTCCTGCTCGCCTGGAACCCCGGCGACAACGTCGAGGCCGGCATCGCCGCCGATATCAACGCCGCCCGGGAGCTGGGGCTCCTGGCCGCCAGCCCCGAGGAGGCCTGGGGCAACGCCGCCATCCCCGGCTTCGGCATCGGCGCCCCCACCGCCCAGCCGGCGCTGGACCCGCGCGCCCATCAGCCGGTCGTGCCGGGTGGCGACTCCCATCAGGCGGCGCTGGAGAAGTACCACATCCCCGATGAGGAGCTGGTGCTGTCGCGAGGGCTGAGGGGCGGGATGGCCGTGTACCTGGGGACGCCACGGGAGGCCACCGATCACCACGACTTCGCCTTCTGGGTCGGGGTGGTAGGGGCCGTGATGGCCGTGGTGTGTGCCCTGTTCCTCGGCGTCATCGTCACCGGTACGCTGTAGGCCATGGCCATCCAGCTCGCCCTCATCGTTGCCGCCATCCTCACGCTGGTGCTGGTCGTCTTCCTGGTCGTCGCCACCTACAACAACGTGGTGGCGCTGCAGCGTCGCTGCCAGCGCGCCTGGGCCAACATCGACGTGGCCCTGAAGCAGCGCCACGATCAGCTCCCCAACCTGGTCGCCGCGGTGCGTGGTGTCATGGCCTTCGAAGAACGCGTGCTCGAGGAGGTGACCCGGGCGCGAGCGCGGTACCAGCCGGACGCGCCGGTCCACGACCAGGCGGTCGTCTCGGAGGAGACGAGCCAGGCGGTGCGCACGCTGTTCGCCACGGTGGAGGCCTATCCCGAGCTGAAGTCGCAGGCCAACGTGATGGCGCTGCAGGAGGAGATCGAGCGCCTGGAGACGCTCATCGCGCGGCGGCGAGAGTTGTTCAACAACCAGGTCTACCAGTACAACTCGACCATCCTGCAGGTCCCGGCTGCCTTCCTGCGCCCGCTGTTCGGGTGGAAGCCCGTCGACTCGTTCAGTGCCAGCGAGGATGAACGGCTGCGTCCGGAGGCCAGCGTCTCCCTGCCGTAGGGTCAGTGCGGCCCGCGCGACGAGGCAGGTCCAGCCGGGCTGGGCACTCCCCTCCTCTACGGCCGCTCAGGCGGCGATGGTGATGACCTTGCGCCCCCGGGCGTGGCCGAGGCCCTGCTGGCGGAACGCCTCGGGGACCTGGCTGAGGCTGTAGCTGCCGTCGATGACGGGAGTGACGCGGCCGGCTTCGATGAGCTCTCGAAGCGCGTCGAGGTCAGCCTTCGATCCGCGGGCGACGAGAACGACGACCCGGCCGCGGGCGACGATCGACATGAGCGCGGCCCGTAGCAGCACGCGAAGCTTGCTGGTGGACGCGACGTAGACGCCGGTGGGGGTCAGGACGCGCCGGCAGGCTCCGATGGGGCGGCTGCCCACGAGGTCGAAGATGAGGTCGTAGCGGGCGTCGCCACGGGTGAAGTCCTCGTGGGCGTAGTCGATGACGTGGTCCGCACCGAGCGAGCGCACGAGCTCGGCGTTGGGGCCGCTGCACACGGCACTGACTTCGGCTCCGAAGGCCTTGGCGATCTGGACGGCGAAGGTGCCGACCGCGCCGGAGGCCCCGTTCACGAGCACGTGCTGGCCGGCCCTGAGCCGACCTGCGTCACGCAGGCCCTGGAGCGCGGTGCCACCTGCGAGTGGCACAGCCGCTGCCTGCTCGAAGGTCAGGTTGGCCGGCTTGCGGGCGAGGAGACGGGCCGGGGCAGCCACGTACTCGGCATGGGCTCCGAAAGGGATCTCCCCGTAGACCTCATCGCCGATGTGCATATCGCGGACATCGGCCCCGACGGCCGTCACCACCCCGGCGACGTCACGACCGAGCACCCGGTCTCGCGGGCGCAGCAGCCCGGACGCGGGGCGCATCATGAGCGGCGTCCCGGTGAGCCAGAACCAGTCGCCGATGCTGACGGTCGAAGCATGCACGCGCACGAGCACCTCGTCGCCCGATATGCGCGGCGGCTCGATCTCGGCCAGTCGCAGGACGTCGGCCGAGCCGAACCTGTCTCTCATCATCACCTTCATCGTTCGTCCTTTTCCTTCAGGTGCTTGCCACACCGACATCGACTGACGTACACTGTAAGCATACAACGTAAGCACCGTACATCTACGGTGTAAGTCTGTCAAGCGTCGGAGGGAGGACGAGCGATGGCGAGCCCCAAGAACCGCCGTCGCGAGGAGCGCAGGTCGCTCAACCGCGAGCGCGTCCTGCGGACAGCCATCGACATGGTCGACGCCAACGGCATCGAGGCCCTCAGCATGCGCAAGCTCGGCCAGGCGGTGGGCGTCGAGGCGATGTCGCTGTACAACCACGTGGGTGGGAAGGACGACCTGCTCAACGGTATCGTCGATCTCGTGGCAGGCCAGTTCGAGCTGCCCCGCGAGGAGCTCGGCTGGAAGGCCGCCATCCGGGGCTGCGCCGTCGCCGCGCACGAGGTGCTGCTGCGCCACCCCTGGTCTGCGGCGCTGGCCGAATCGCGCATGCAGTCGGGACCGCAGCGGATGGCGTACCTCGAGGCCGTGGTGGGCACTTTCCGCCGTGGCGGGTTTTCGGTCCGGGCGGCCCATCGCGCCAATCTGACGCTCGATAGCTACGTCTACGGCTTCACCCTGCAGGAAGTGTCCTGGCCACTCCCGAGCGAAGCCGTGCCCACGTCGGCGGCCGACTTCGTCGCCCGCACCGACGTTGACTCGTACCCGCACCTCGTCGAGATCGCGTCCCTGGTGGCAGACGCCGGCTTCGACCGCCGTGGCGAGTTCGAGCTCGGCCTGGACCTCATCCTCGATGGGCTGGAGCGACTGCGCGACGATACCTGAGGATCAGCGCCGAAGAGACCCAGGGTTCAGTCGCCGGCGAGGCCTGGGGGTCAGTCGCCGGCAAGGCCTGGGGGTCAGTCGCCGAGCATCGCCCGGAGGACGGCACAGGCTCGCAGCGTGACCCACTTGCTGGGGCGGCCCTGGGCGTCGATGTCGGCGATCAGCTTGCCGGTGTAGGCGTAGCGGTTCCTCCAGCGTCCCCGTTCATCCTGCTGGCTGAGCAGCCAGTCGAGCGCGTGCGAGAGGCGCTCATCGGCAGCCCGGCCGGCGTCGGCGAGGCCCTCGAGGACC
>DATHSE010000004.1:0-7001 GCA_035464455.1 Anaerolineae bacterium
CGACCTTCCTGTACTTGGGCATGCGCGCAGTGTAGCCCCGGGGGCGGCGGCTGCTACGCTCGACGCACCGATGAGGGGGAACCTGGGGCTCCGCGCCGCCGCCCTGACGACGCTCTGGCTGCTGCCGGCGGCGCCGGTGCGTGCGCACGCGCTCCACGGCAACGTCGATGCCCCGCTGCCGTTCGCAGCCTACATCCTCGGCGCGGCCGTGGCAGTTGCGCTGTCATTCGCCTTCGTCGCCATCAGCGACGGTTCGCCCCTGCCCGAGCCGGCGCCGGGCCGTGTGCGCACGCTCTGGCAGCCCGCCGCCTGGCTGCTGCGATCGGTAGGCCTGGTGGCCTGGTCCTGGGTCGTGCTGCAAGCGATCGCCGGCGGCAGCAGCGACGCCGAAGTGGCCTCCCTGCTGCTGTGGGTCTTCGGCTGGGTCGGGCTGGCGTTGGTCAGCGGGCTGCTGGGGCCGGCGTGGGCGTGGATCGATCCGTTCAGCACCCTGCACGACCTCCTCGCGGCCGTCGCCCGCCGCACCGGCCTCCGGCTCCCCGGGCGTGCGCCCTGGCATCGGCGCACGCAGGCCTGGCCGGCAGTGGTGCTGATGGGCTTCTTCGTGTGGCTGGAGCTGGTGGCGCGCGTGGGCGGCGGACGCGAGCTGGGCGTGGTGCTCATCGGCTATACCCTGCTGACGCTGGGCGGCATGGCCTGGTACGGCAAGGAGCGCTGGCGCGCGGCCGGCGAGGTCTTCAGCGTCTGGTTCGGGCTGCTCGGTCGCCTTGCGCCGTACGGCCTGGTGGGGCGCCCGGAGCATCGTCTGGTCCAACGACGCGGCTTCGGCAGCGCCCTCGCTCGCGAGCGGTGGTCGTACTCGCTGCTCTCGGTGGTAGCCCTCGCCACGGGCTCGGTCATCTGGGACGGAGTCTCGCAGACGCAGCCGTTCTACGACGTGGTCGGCGACCCGCACGTGGTCATCGAGACAGCGCTGCTGCTGGGCTTCCTGGGGCTGCTCACGAGCCTGGTGCTGCTGGTTGCGCGCCGGGTCGGCCCGGCCGCGATGGGCGCGGGCCTGGTGCCGGTGGCGGTGGGCTACCTCATAGCCCACTACCTGACCTTCCTGCTGATCGAAGGCCAGCGCATCGTGGTGGCGCTCTCCGACCCGCTGCAGCAGGGCTGGGACCTCTTCGGCACCGTGCAGTTCGAGCCGCGCGAAGACCTCTTCGCCGGCTCGCTGGTGTGGACGATGCAGGTGAGCGCGGTCGTCATCGGCCACGTGGTCGGTGCATGGCTGGGCCACTCCGCGGTACGACGGTCGCGCAGCGAAGGTCAGCACGTGAGCCAGTGGCCGCTGGCGGCGCTGATGATCGCGATGACCGTGCTGGCGCTGTGGTCGCTGGGCCAGAACCTCGTCTTCGTCGCTGAGGTCGTGCCCTCGCTGCCGCCGTCCGCATGAGCCGCGGGCTGGCTGCGGACGTCGACCGACTGCTACGACTCGAGTTCGAGGTCGATCCGGCACTGACGCTGTCCGGGCCGCATCATGGCCCGCGCGACCCGACCATCCGCTTCGAGGGGGGCATCGTGTGGCGTGCCAGCCGGCAGGTCGACGGGCCGGCCACGGTGCGCATCGCGCCAGCCGCCGACGGTTGGCGCGTGACGGCCTGGGGCGCGGGCGCCGCCACGGCCGTGGCGGCGGTGCCACGACTACTGGGTGCGGCGGACGACCCGGCCGCGCTGGTGCTGCCGCCGGGGTGGCTCCGCGACCTGGCAGGCCGGCTGGCAGGCCTGCGCTTCGGACGGACCGACGAGGTGTGGTCCTCGTTGCTGCCGGCCATCTGCGCCCAGAAGGTCACCTCGGCCGAGGCACACCGCGCGTACTTCGGGATCATCGAGCGCTACGGAGAGGCGGCGCCGGGACCGGCTGCCCTGCGCCTGCCGCCCAGGCCGGAGGTCATCGCTGCACTTCCCTACTTCGAGCTGCATCCCCTGGGGCTGGAGCAGCGCCGCGCCGTGGCGCTCATCCGCGCGGCCGCACGTGCCGGCTGGCTGCAGCAGGCGCTGACGATGGCGCCGGCAGCGGCGCTGGCGCACCTGCAGGCGCTGCCCGGCATCGGCGCCTGGACGGCCGCCGAGGTGGCTCGCAGCGCCTTTGGCGACCCGGACGCGGTCAGCGTCGGCGACTTCCACGTGCCCCATAACGTGTGCTGGGCGCTGGCGAGAGAGCCGCGTGGCAGCGACGCACGCATGCTGGAGCTGTTGGAGCCGTACCGTGGTCAGCGCGCGCGGGTAGTACGGCTGCTCGAGCTCGGGGGCATCGCGGCACCTCGGTTCGGTCCACGCAGACGCCCTCGGCAGATCGAGCGGATGTGATCATCCGCACGGTTCGGAGCCCTGTCCGCGGCATGCCTCCCGTCTCAAGTTCGGTCGCTCGCGCAGCTTCGGCTGCGATACGCTACCGGCAGCGCGCGCGAAGCTTGGTGCCCTCGAGAGCGGCGCAGGGTCCATCGATCCACGAAGTCGGAGGAATCACGAATGCAGGGTCGTCCATTCGGCGTGCTGCTCCTGGGAGCGCTCGCCATCGCCATCGCCATCATCCGGTTGCTGGTCGGATTGCAGCTCCTGGGCATCGCCATCTTCGGCAGCGAGGCCTGGGACGGCAGTGGCGTCTTCTGGGTCGGGCTCATGACGCTGGTGGTCGGCGCCATCTACCTGGGCGTCGGCTGGGCGCTCTGGTCGATGCGGCCGTGGGCGCTCATGTTCACCATGATCATGGCCGTCTTCGGACTTGTCGACGCCATGTTCGTGCTGATGGCGACCGGCAACATCGCCTATGGCCTGGCCGCCGCCGCCATCCCGGCGCTGCTGCTGTGGTACACCAGCCGGGAGGACATCCGCGACCAGTTCGCGGTGGCTGACATGGCCCAGTACAGCGCCAATCCACAGGCCACCGGCGACATCGGCACGGCTGGCCCGCCCACGAGCGTCTAGTCGGGCCGGCGAGCGAAGAGCGTCCGTCCCACCAACCGAAGCGCACGAAGACCGGGCCGCCATGCCCGGTCTTCGTCGTTCCAGGCGCTGCGGCGGGAGACGCGATGGACTATGACGTGATCGTCGCTGGGGTCGGCGGCATGGGCAGCGCCACTGCCGCCGAGCTGGCGTCACGTGGCGCGCGGGTGCTGGGCCTGGAGCGCGCCGGCATCCCCAACGACAGCGGCTCCTCGCACGGCATCAACCGCATCATCCGTCTCGCCTACGCGGAAGACCCGCGTTACGTGCCGCTGCTGCGTCGCGCATATCGACGCTGGCACGAGCTTGAGGCGCGCTCGGGAGAACGGATCCTGGTCACGACCGGCGGGCTGGACATCGGCCGGCCGGATAGCGAGACCGTGCGCGGGGCGCTGGCATCCGCCCGCGCCCACGACCTGGAGCACGAGGTGCTCGACGCCGACGCGCTGGTGGAACGCTATCCGGGGTTCCGGCTGCCGGACGGGCTGGTGGCCATCTACCAGCCCGATGGCGGCTTCGTGCTCAGCGAGCGCGCCATCGCTGCCTACGCCCGACTGGCCCTCGATGCCGGAGCCGATCTGCGCGGGTACGAGCCACTCACCGCCTGGCAGGCCGACGGAGACGGCGTCGTAGCGCATACCGCGCGAGGAACGTATCGGGCGCGGCGCCTGGTCATCAGCGCCGGCGCCTGGCTGGCGGGGCTCGTGCCCGCCCTCGCTGCGCTGGCCGTTCCGGAGCGGCAGGTCCTGCTGTGGACACGGACGCTGCGTCCGCAGCTCTACGCGGTGGGGGCCTTTCCCATCTTCATCCTGGACGTGCCCGAGGGTCTCTACTACGGCTTCCCCGAGTTCGGCGTCCCGGGCCTGAAGATCGGGCGCATGCACCATCGCGGGCAGGTCGTGGACCCGGGGACCTATGACCGCTCCGCGTTCGAGCCGGAAGATGAGTCAGTGCTGCGGGCGGCCATCAGCCGCTATCTGCCCGCTGCCGACGGCCCGGTGCTGACGCGCAAGACCTGCCTGTTCACCAACACGCCCGACGGGCACTTCATCATCGACAAGCTGCCGTCGGCACCGCAAGTGGTGATCGTGTCACCCTGCAGCGGGCACGGCTTCAAGTTCGCCAGCGTGGTCGGCGAGATCGCTGCCGACCTCGCGCTGGACGGTGCGACCGAGCATGACATCGGCATGTTTCGCATCGATCGCTTCGGCCCAAGAGCCACCTCAGCACGGGGAGACCACGCATGACTCGCACCATCGTCTGTTTCGGCGATTCCAACACCCACGGGGCCAACCCATCGGGGCACGGGAAGGATCCGGCGGGGCCCAGGCGGCTGCCGCGAGCGGTCCGTTGGCCACGGGTCATGGAAGCCGCGCTGGGTGACGGCTACGAGGTCATCGAGGAGGGGCTCAACGGACGCTGCACGATCTGGGACTCGGAGATCGAACCCGGCCGCAACGGCCTGACCTACCTCCTGCCTTGCCTGCTCTCGCACGCACCGGTCGACCTGGTGACCATCATGCTCGGGACCAACGACCTCAAGCGCATCTACGGCAATACCGCGGCCGAGATCGCCTGCGGGGCAGCGCGCCTGGTGGATGTGGCGCGCGGCTCCCTCGCCGGACCGGACGGCTCGCCGCCCGAGGTGCTGCTGGTGTCGCCGGTGCCGCTGGGGGAGATCACCGCACGAAGCGAGATGTGGGGCTTCGGCGAGGCCTACGAGACGTCGCGGCAGCTCGCCCGTATGTACGCGATCGTGGCCGACGACCACGGCGCAGGCTTCTTCGACGCCGGCTCGGTGGCATCGGTCCATCCCGATGACGGCGTCCATCTCGACGCGGCAGCCTGTGCCAGCCTTGGTGCGGCCATGGCCGATGCCGTGCGTGCGCAGCTCCACCGCTGAACCCTCTCGACGCCGTCGCCGGTATCGCTTGACGCGGCCGCTACCGTTTGCTCAGCGCATGACCGTCGGATCCCCGCGACGGTGGCTACGCAGAAGGGAAGGGTCATGGGCAAGTACCTCATCACGTACGCCGGCGGCTCCCAGCCGGAGGGCATGACGGCCGAGGAACGGCAGCAGGCGATGGACGCCTGGAACGCCTGGTATGGCGGTCTCGGCGACGCCGTCGTCGACCACGGCAGTCCTACGGCGGCCTCCAAGGCCATCGCGCCGGACGGCGGCGTCAGCGAGGGCGAATCGTGGCTGACCGGCTACTCCATCATCACTGCGGAGTCGCTCGACGCCGCCGTCGAGGCCTGCCGCGCGCATCCGCACCTGGAAGCCGGTGGCAGCGTCAACGTCTACGAGACCGTCGAGCTCGGCTGAGCCGGTCCCGCGGGTGGCGCGCCATGACCCGGCTCGGCCCGGATGGCTCAGCGCCCGTGATGGAGCCCGATGCGCTGACCGTTGACGACGCGAGCCACGGGGCTGAAGAGATAGCGGATGGCGGCCGAGATCTCAGCCGCGGTGGTGGCGTACTCCTTCGTGGAGGGGTGGTCGGCATCGGCCGAGGGGTCGATGGCGCGCACGCGCAGGACGTTGACGGTCACGCCAGTGCCGGCCACCTCGTTGGCCAGCGCCGCGAGGAGCGCCTCCTGGGCCGCCTTCCCCACCCCGTATGCGCCCATGCCCGCGTCGGGTACGGCAGCCATGGGCGACGAGACGGCGACGATCCGGCCAAAGCCGGCGTCGGCCATGCGCGGCGCGAGATCGCGGACCACGTTGAGCGTCGTCCAGAAGTGCTGGTCGATCATGGATGCGAAGGGATCGTCGGGTGAACGGCCGATGTGCATGCCGCCGGTCCAGCCACCCACGAGATGGGCGAGCGCGTCGACGCGGCCGAAACGGCCGTAGACCGCGCTGATGGCCGCATTCACCGTGTCCGCATCCCGCAGGTCGGCCGCCACGGTCAGGCTGCGACCGGGGTCGAGCCCGAGCTCGCCCGGCAGCGCCTCCAGACGCGCTCGATCGGAGCCCAGGAGCGCCAGCTCGTAGCCTTCGCTCGCCAGCTCGGGTGCCAGCACACGGCCAAGGCCGCCGGCCGCCCCAGTGATCATCGCCACGCGTGCTTCGCTCATGCCTTCACCTCCACCGGGTCGAGCGTCTCGATGGCCTCGATGGCCTCGGCGCCCATGCCTTCGACGATGGGACGGTCGATCTGCTCCAGCAGGTGCTCACGCCCCGCCACGTCGATGAGGTGGCCCGAGCGCAGGGCCTTGGTCTCCAGGTAGGAGCGGTTGTGCTCGTTGGCCGGGATGACGTGGGGGATGCGGCCGCTGACATCGACGCCGAGCTCGCGCAAGCCCTCCACCTTCCTGGGGTTGTTGGTCATCAGCCGGATGGAGCGGACGTGCAGCAGCTCCAGCATGTGCGCGGCGATGCTGTAGTCGCGCTCGTCGTCTCGGAAGCCCAAAGCGACGTTGGCATCGACCGTGTCGAGCCCCTCGTCCTGCAGCCCGTAGGCACGGAGCTTGTTGAGCAGGCCGATGCCGCGGCCCTCCTGGCGCAGGTACAGCAACATGCCCGTCTCGTGCTCGCCGATGGCGCGCAGGGCCGAGGTGAGCTGGTCACGGCAGTCGCAGCGCAGAGAGCCGAGTGCGTCGCCGGTGAGGCATTCGCTGTGCAGGCGAACCGGCACGTCCTCCTTGTCGAAGGGGTCGCCCTTGACGATGGCGACGTGGTCCTTGCCGTCACGGTCGTTCCAGAAGCCCACGATGTGGAAGGTGCCGAACTTGGTGGGCAGGTCGGCTACGGCAGCGATGCGGACGCAGATGTGGTCCCGGCCGATACCGTCACATTCGTGGTCAGCCGTCGATGCGACGAGCTGGTCGTAGGTGAGGTGCCGGATCCCCGGCCCGAGGTGGATATGCATCCGATGACTGTAGGACAGCGCGGGTGACGCCTCTGTGACGCGCACCACCAGGCCCACCGCCGTCCACGTGCAGCCGCCGCAACACTCGTTGTCCATTGCGAAAACCGCTTGACTCGAGGGTAGCAGTAGAGACAATCG
>DATHSE010000005.1:0-16647 GCA_035464455.1 Anaerolineae bacterium
TCGCGGCCGCCACGTCGCCATCTTCAGGCTCGACGACGACCGCTACCCGGAGGTCTTCATCGCCAACGCGCCCGACCGCAACGATGGCTGGCCCGGCTACAACCGCTTCTACCGCAACCGGGGTGGCACCTTCGTGCCGGCGCCAGGGGTCGGCCTCGACACCTCCCACGGTGCCGCGTGCGTCGTGGCCACCGACGTCGACAAGGACGGCGACGTGGATCTCGCCTACTGCACCCAGTACGGTTTCGACGGCCGCGCCCCTGGGCTGCGCTTGATGCGCAACGAGAACGGCGTGCTGAAGGACCGCACCAAGCGCCTGGGGATCCGCCCGATCGGCGACATCGACGTCGCCTTCGCCGATGTCACCGGCGACGGCCGCAAGGACCTCATCCAGCTCAGCCCGACCCGCCTGCGAGTCAGCAAGTGGACCAGAGCCGGGTATCGCAAGATCTACGAGGCCAAGATCGCCCATGCCTGGGCACTGGCGGCGGGTGACGCCAGTGGCGACGGCAAGGCCGACCTCTATGTCGTGCGTGGCAATGACTCGGCCAACAAGCCCGACCGGCTGCTGGTGAGCCGCAAGGGCGGCAGGGCCTTCACCTCGGTGACGATCCCGCAGACGACCAAGGGCTCTGCCGACGACGTCATCGCCCTCGACTACGACAGGAACGGGCTCACCGACTTCGTCGTCCTCAACGGCCGCAGGACGGCCGGCCCGGTGCAGCTGCTGGCCGCGTTCCCCCGTCGCTGAGATCCGACGATGGGGGCAGGTACGTCTGGCGACCAAGTGCACCGTACGAAGGTCCCGCTGATGCGGATATGTGCGGTGCGGTCTAATCTCGGATACCGATGTCCTGCTTCCCCGCGCTCCCGCGCACGCTGATCACGGCGCTGGGCCTCTCCCTGCTGCTGCTTGCCGACGGCCTGGTCGCCGCGCCTGGCCCGGTCATGGGCGCGGACGAGGTGGCTGACGGCGCCGGTGTCTCTGCCTCCGGCGATGCCGTCGTGTGTGCCTCAGGCTTCGACCAGGTCGACAGCAGGGTGGGCATCTCGCTTCACGGTGTCACCCTGCTCGACGAAGGCGCGATCGCGGTGGGCTATGCCCGTCAGCGCGACGATGACGACTTCGGTCGGCGGACGCCGGCCACTCTGCTGAACGACGGCAGCCAGTGGTCACGCGTCTTCACCGGCAGCCCGGGCCAGGAGGATGGCCTGATGGCCGTGGCCACGAGCGAGGATGCCGGCACGTGGGCCGTCGGCTGGACCACCGTCAACGGCAGGGTGATGCCGCTGGCGATGCGCTGGAACGGCCTCAGGTGGAAGACCGACCGGCCCGTCATGCGGGGCTCGCTGCCGGCGGTCTTCACGGACGTGACCATCGTCGGCGACGGCTCCCCCTTCGCGGTGGGCTATCGCGTGACCGCCACCGGCAGGCGCCAGCCGTTGGTGATCCGTCGCGACGGCCCGCGCTGGCGCAACATCGCCATCAACACCGGCAAGCGCGAGTCGGTCACGCTCACGGGCGTCAGCGGCGACCGCCGCGGTGGCACGTGGGTCGTCGGCCACGGCGGTCCGGGGGCCGAGACCCGTCCCGTCATCTACCGGCGCCAGGACGGCGCCTGGCAGCGCATCAAGGCGCCGCGGCTCCCCGGGGAGGCGGTGCTCACGGACGTGGTCGCCGTCACCGCCCAGGACGGCTGGGCGGTGGGCTACCACCGCCTTGACGGCCGCTCCGAGCCGCTGGTGCTGCGCTGGAACGGCAAGCACTGGCGCCAGGCGGAGCCGCCGGTCTTCGCCTCCACGGACGTGCTGCTGACGGCCGTCGCGGCCGATCCCGACGGCGGTGTGTGGGTGGTCGGCGCGGCCTGGGATCACGAGCGCCGCAACCACCAGGCCATCGCTGCGTGGTGGGACGGCCGGGCCTGGAACGAGTTCGCCGGGCACGCCGGCGGGACCGAGCTGCACGACGTCATCGGCTCGCTCGACGGCGACGGCTGGGCGGTCGGACGGTCGGGCCAGTCAGCCCGCGCCACCCGCGTCTGCTCGCCGGCACAGGCCGGGGTCTTTGGCGGCACCCTGCCCGGCAGCGAGACCGAGCCGCTGCCGACCCCCGGATTGACCGCCAGCAGCGCCGAGGAAGCGGTCAGTGTTGAAGCCGCAGCCGTCGGCGCGACCGGAGCCGTCGGCACGAACGGAGCCGTCGGCACGAACGCAGCGGCTGCACCCGGCATCGCCCTGCCCGTCGTGACTGGCGGCGCCGCCGCAGGCGCCGGCGGCTACGCGGGCGCGGTGACCGACGACGAGCAGGCCGTGGGCATCCACTCGGGCAGCATCGACGAGGCGCCGGCGATGGCTCGCGCACCGGAGCGGAAGAAGAAGGCGAAGCCGAAGGCGCGCAGGCCTCGGGCCGCCGCGGTCAAGACCGGATCGCTGCCGACGGCGCGCGCCGACAGGGCCGTCGTCGCCCGGGATGTCGCCCTGAGGGCCGGCATCTACGAGGAGACCGGCACCTACGGTGCCGTGGTGGCCGACTTCGACGGTGACGGCGTCGACGACCTGTTCATCGGACGGCATGGGCGCAAGGGAAGGATGCTGCTGAACCGCGACGGGGTGTTCGTCGACCATGCACCCCTGGAGCTGCCTTCCATCGACCGCCACGGCTGCACCGCTGCCGACATCGACGGCAGCGGCCTGCTCGACCTCTACTGTGTGATCGGCGGCAAGCGCGGCTCCGGCTTGAAGTCCAACGAGCTGTGGCTCGATCCGGGCGGGCCGAACCCGGTGGAGGTGGCTGTGGAGCGCGGGCTCTCCGATCCCACCGGCCGTGGTCGCCTGGCCGCCTTCCTGCAGGCGAAGAAGCAGGCCGACATCAAGCTGGTAGTGGCCAACTCGCCCACGCGCGTGGATGGCCTGCCCTCCCTCGGACGGCTCTTCAGGTCGAGGGGCGACGGCCAGTTCGACGCGGTCGCCCGTACCGGCTTCGAACCACGTCTTGGTGCGCTGGCGATGCAGGCCGCCGACATCGACGGCGACGGTCGCGAGGACCTGCTGCTGCTGATCGGGGGCCCGCAGGCACCCAAGCAGGACGGGACGCGCCTCTACCGCAACACGCCGCGCGGACTCGTGGACGTGACCCGCAGGATGGGTGTCAGGTCGATCAACGAGGTCGATGCCGTGCTGGCGGACCTGGACAACGACGGCAAGCTCGACCTGGTGCAGCTGTCCCCCACCACGCTCCGGGTGAGCATCCTGAAGAAGGGCAAGTACCGCAAGGTGTACCAGCGCAAGCTGACCCACGGCCGTGCCATCGCGGCCGGTGATGCCAACGGCGACGGCCGGGGCGACCTCTACATCGTCCGCAGCAATGCCGCCCGCAACTACCCGGACGTGATGCTGCTCAATCGCAAGGCCGGCGCGAGCTGGTCGTCGGTCACCATCCCGCAGGCCTCCGGCGGCTCGGGTGATGGTGTCTACGCCATCGACCACGACGGCAACGGCCTGGACGATTTCCTGGTGCTCAACGGACACAACCGCCGCGGACCCACGCAGCTGATCGCCTTCTATCCGCGCTGACCGACCGTCCCGCGGCGAGGCGAATGGCGCCACCAGATGGTCACGCTGCCGATCGCGACGAGGAGAGCACCGATGAGCATCGCGGTCGGGATGCCGAAGATGGTCCAGTTCCAGCCGTCGCGGAAGGCTTCGAGCACGAGGCGCACGGCGCCGTACCAGATCATCCAGAACGAGGCCAGATCGCCGTCGCGAAGCCGGTCGGCGAACCGTCGCGCCAGCACCAGCGCGATGATGCCGCCGCCGATGGTCAGCACCGACTCGTAGAAGAAGAGCGGGTGGAAGCCGGTGGTCTCGAAGGGGTAGGCCGAGCAGGGGTATAGCGCCATGCGGTTGGCGCACTCGATGGTGATGCCGAAGGGCAGGTCGGTCGGCGGGCCGTAGAGCTCCTGGTTGAAGAAGTTGCCCCAGCGTGCGATGCCCTGGGCCAGGAGCGTGCCCGGCACCACCACGTCCAGCGCCCGTGCCAACGGGATGGACTTGCCCCGCAGGAACACCCAGATGCCGACGGCCGCGCCGATCACGCCGCCGTACAGGCCCAGCCCGGCATAGGGCGGCAGGATGATCCGAAGCGGATCGTCGGCATAGGACGACCATTCGCCGATGACGTGATACAGACGAGCGCCGAGGAGGGCGAAGATGGCCACCACGATGATGGCGTTGGTCACCAGCCCGGGATCAAGGCCCTTGCGCCGGGCCTCCGACTGGCTGACCAGGATCATCACGCCCACGGCGATGACGTATCCGATGCCGTAGAAGCCGAGCGTGAACGGGCCCAGCTCGATACCGGACGGGGGCGTGATGTCGATCAGGGCATAGGGCACCGCGAGAGGATAGCCGAGCGGACGCCCGCGGCCCCGTGGGAACGGTCACCTCGCCGGCACGACCATCCGCGACGGAGGCGATATGCTCGCCGACATGATCGAAGCGTGGGAGGCGTGGCTGCTCGTGGTCGGTCTCGCCATCGGTGGCGCGACCGCGGCCGTGCTGCTGGTGCGCCTGCCGCGGCGGGAGGACGACGTGGATGCCCGCGAGCGGCGCACCGAGGCCGCCTGGATCTCGGCCACGATCGACCGCTACGGCGGCGTCGCCCCGGTCTCGCTGGTCGAGGAGGTGCTCGACCTTCACCAGGCCTACCTCCAGCTGCAGCGGCCACCGATGGTACCGCCGGCACCGCCCGACCAGGCCCCGTTGCCGCCGTACCCGCCGACGCCTGTGTCTCCACCGGCCCCGGGACACCTGCCGGAGCCGCCGTACCCGCCGAGCCCGGGACACCCGGCACCCCCGCCGCCGGGCTACGGACCGCCTACGACCCCGCCGTCCCGGAGCCGCTAGCGGCCCAGCCGCGACGGTATCCCGGCTCGCTCTCCAGCGCGCCCGCGGGCAGGTGCGCCTCCAGGCAGGTCACGCCTGCGGGACCGACGTCCGCGCCGTGCAGGGTGCCGGCAGGCAGGTCCAGGCGGTCTCCAGCCTCGAGCAGAACGTCGCGCTTCAGCTCGGGGAGATGGAAGGTGATCGATCCGGCCGCAGCCACCAGCACCTTGTCGTACGTGTGGCGGTGCTCGCCGTAGCGATCGTGCGGCCCGTTGCCCCACGCAGATGCCACCAGGCCCTCCCGCGCCAGTCGGCCGCGTAGCGCGTCCTCGCTCAGCACGTGCATGCTCGTCAGGTCACCGAGACGCCGATGAGGCTGCCGACGATGTAGGTCACGAGAGCTGCCGCCCCACCGATGCCGACCTGGCGGAACCCGCTGAAGAGCAGGCTGCGGCCGGTGAGCAGGCTCACCAGCGCGCCGACGATGAACAGCGCCGTGAGCGCAAGAGCTACCGAGCTGGCGATGGCCCCGACGCCCTCCGTGAAGAGGAACGGTGCCAGCGGGATCAGGGCACCCAGGCCGAAGGCAAGGAACGAGAACACTGCCGCGCCCCAGGGCGAACCGAGCTCATCGGGGTCAAGTCCCAGCTCCTCGCGGATCTTGGTGTCAAGGGCATGCTCGGGATCCTGCATCAGACGCGCTGCGATCATGTTCGCCTCGTCCTCGGACAGGCCCTTGGCGCGGTAGAGCGCGGCCAGCTCCTTGCGTTCCTTGTCAGGCATGAAGCGCAGCTCCTCGCGCTCCAGGTCGATCTGTCGCTCGAACAGCTCGCGCTGGCTGCGCATGCTGACGTACTCGCCGGCGGCCATGCTGAAGGCACCGGCGAGCAGGCCGGCCACGCCGGCGAGCACGATGAGCTCGTTCTGGGTGGTGGCGCCGGCGAAGCCCATGACCAGGGCGAGGTTGCTGACCAGCCCGTCGTTGATGCCGAAGACGGCCGCGCGCAGCGTGCCACTCTGGCCGGCGGCGCGGTGCCAGGATTCATCGCGGATGGCCACCTCCGCGGCGGCGGCAGCCTCGGGCGTGGACGGCTCCACCCCCGGCATCCCCATCCCGAGTCGCTTCCAGATGGCGGCATGCTCTCGCTCGTCGGCGGCGATGGCCTCCATCTCCGGACCGTCCAGGCCCTCGTAGAGCGACAGCTCGTCACCCTCGAGGGCCTTGACCATGCCCGACACCGCGCGGGTGCCGAACAACCGCGCCAACGCCAGCACGACGCGCACGCGCCAGCGCGGCGGCTCCATCGGGGGCACCTCGGCGCCGCAGGCGTCGATGCGGCGGGCCCACACGAAGGCATGCCGCCGCTCGCCGCTGCCGATGGCCCGGAAGGCGTCGGCGCGGATGGGATCCTTCTCCATCTCCGCCAGGCGGTCGTACAGCTGGACGGCGTCGCGCTCCAGCTTGAGGTTGGCGAGGCAGCGATGGAGCTCGACAGGATCGGCGGCGCTGGCACGAGGTCGATCGGTCACCAGCCCATCCTATCGGCCCGCGGTCCGGCTCGTGGAACGGCCCGCGCTCG
This sequence comes from Anaerolineae bacterium, assembly GCA_035464455.1. Classification (GTDB taxonomy): domain Bacteria; phylum Chloroflexota; class Limnocylindria; order Limnocylindrales; family CSP1-4; genus JAFMJV01. The sequence continues at coordinate 6,465 of DATHSE010000005.1, forward strand.
ACCTAGACTGACGACCATGCAAACCCCTCCCCTGCGCTACCTCTCGGCGGCCGACGTGCGCGCGGCCATGCCCGGCATCGACGAGCGGCTGGAGCTGGCCGGGCGCAGCATGGTCGCCCTGGCGGTCGATGCCCAGCTGCCACCCAAGATCGGCGTCGATCCGGCTGCCGCCGACTCGTTCGCCCACGCCATGCCCGCGTGGGCACGCGGCGACGCTGCTGACGGCACTGCCGACCTGTTGGGCGTGAAGTGGGTGGTGGGCGTGCCGCAGAATGCCGAGCGCGGCCTGCCGGTCATCTCGGCGACGACGATCGTCAGCGATCCCGTCACCGGTCTGCCCCGCGCGCTGGTAGAAGCCGGTGGCATCACCGCCGTCCGCACCGCGGCCGTCAGCGGTACGGCCATCTCGCACTGGGGGCCGCGAAGCGCGGGGCCGGTGGCGATCATCGGGGCGGGGGTGCAGGCGCGCAGCCACCTGCCGGTGGTGGCACACCTGCTGCCGGGTGTGCCGGTGACCCTGTGCGACCGCGACAGCGGGCGCGCAGCGGCGCTGGCGAAGGAGATCGACGCGGGCATCCACGGGCGGCTCGGGCGCGTGGGCATCACCGCCGACCCGGCCGCAGCCGTGGCGGGAGCGGCGCTGGTGCTGACGCTGGTGTCCTTCGGGCCACAGCGCCAGTCCATCCCTGCGACGGCCTTCGCACCGGCCGCCACGGTCATCGCGGTCGACTACGACATGTGCGTGCCGGCTGCGATCGCGGCGCAGGCGGACCTCTTCCTCACCGATGACCGCGGCCAGTTCCTCGCCAGTCGCACGGACACCCAGTTCGTGGGGTATCCGGAGCCGGTGATGATCGGCGAAGCCATCGCCGCCGGCACGCCGCGGCCCGTCGGACGCGTGCTGATCTCCCACCTGGGCGTCGGCCTCGCCGACGTGGTATTCGCCGATGCCATCCTGCGCAGGGCCGAGGCCGGCGGCATCGGCACTATCCTCGAGCGCTGATCGCCGGCGACGACGCCCTACTCGTTGACGGGGATCTCGCCCTCGGGCAGTTCGACGACGATCTCGTCGCCCTCGATGCGGACCGGGTAGCGCACCAGCGGCAGCTCCGCCGGCGGGTCCAGCGCGTCACCGGTGGTCAGGTCGAAGCGCGACAGGTGCAGCGCACAGGTCACCGAGTCGGCCGTGAGGAAGCCCTTGTCGAGCTCGAAATACTCGTGGGAGCAGGTGCCCTGGAGGGCGTGGAGGCCATCCTGCCGGACAAGAAGGATGTGTGTGCCGTCGACCTGGACCATCTGCATGGTGCCCTCGGGGAGGTCTGCGGCCTTCGCCACGGGCACGTGGCGGGTGGGGCGTATCTCAGGTTCCATCGGCACCATGGTAGCGCGCCACACACAAGGAAACGACCGGCGCGCGATGCACCGGTCGCTTCCATCAGCTCAGCTGGGCCCCGCACGGCCCCATCCGGTCAGGCGGGCGCACCTCCAGACGGACCACGGCCCTGGAGGCCCGGGTTCATGTACGCATCCTCGGTGATGGCCGCACTCATGTCGGTCACCGTCCTCGTCTGGTAGATCGCTCCGGCGAAGGCCAGGGCGACGGCAGCGATGACGCCGAGCCAGCCCAGGTCCCACTCGGTGTGGAGGCCGAAGATGCCGCCACTCGCGTTCTCGATGTCCACCAGTCCCAGGGCGATGGCGACACCGGCGATGGTCGCGCCGGCGCCGGAGATGGCGGTGGCGACGATGACCAGCACGGCCGGCATGCGCAGGAGGAAGAAACCGACAGCGAAGACGGCACCGCCGATGAGGGCCAGGATGAACGCGATGATGCCGTCAGCCTCGAAGCCGATCCACTGCAGGAGGCCGATGGTCAGCTGGTAGCCCAGCGCGCCTCCGAGCAGGATGACGGCCACCCAGTAGTACAGGTACGACAGCACCGCGAAGATCAGGCCCAGGATGAAGCCCACGACCCAGCCCATCGTGGTGGCCAAGAAGCCATCACCGAGCAGGTAGTCGACGCCGGTGGCGCCCAGCAGGAAGCCGGCGAAGAAGCCCCAGATGGGCAGCAGGACGAGGAAGACCCGGAAGCCCCAGAAGGCGAAGGCCAACCCGATGGCGATGGCCAGCGCTCCCAGCAGCAGGCCTTCCAGCGTGATGTTGATATCCATGGATCACTCACTCCCACTCGTGGCACATGCGACGACAGCGTGCCAATGGTGAGTAAGCGTAGCGTTCCTGCACGCGCATGCAAGTGGCAAAACGCACCTGTGCGAACGGCCGGCGTATCCGTCTACTCGCTGCGCAATCGATCTCCTGCACTCGCGGCGTGCTCGCGCGGTCGTGGAGCCGCGCGCCGCAGCCTGGTCGGGGCCGCGGGGCTAGGCGGCCGTGTTCCTCGCAGCGCCCGCGTGCGGCCACTTGCGTTCGAGCAGCTCGCGCAGTCGATCCTGGGCAGCCGGCAAGGGGATGCGTGCCACCACCGGCTCAAGGAAGCCCATGACGATGGCCTTGCGAGCTGCCTCGCGCGGGAGTCCGCGGCTCATCAGGTAGAACACCTGCGCCTCATCGATCGGCCCGACGGACGACGAGTGCATCGCACGGCGACAATCGGGCTGGTCGATCTCGAGGCTGGGGATGGTCACCGAGCGGGCCGAGCGTTCCAGCAGCATGCTGAACTCTCCCAGGAAGCTGTCCGTCCCGCGACCACTGTGGGGGATGTCGATGAGCCCCTTGACGTACCCGCGCGAGCTGCCGGTGTAGACGCCCTTGTTGAGCAGGTCGCCGGTGGTGTCCTGGCCGCGATGACGCGTGTAGGAGGTCAGGTCGAACAGCTGCTTGCCATCGCCGAAGGCGATCTCGACCTGCTTGACGGTGGCGCCGCGGCCCTCGAGCAGGTTCTCGATGCGGCTGCGGTGCAGTCGGCCGCCGACGCTGGCGACGGCCCAGTTCATGGTCGCGTTCGAGCCCACGCGCGATTGGCGCGAGACGAAGGCGGCCGTGCCGGGGCCAAAGTCCTGCTCACCCGCGAAGTGGAGGGTGGCGCCGTCGGCGAGGTCGATCTCGGTGGTGCCCCACCAGGCCGAGTCGGCGCGAGCGCCGGCCGCGCTGGCGGCCGCCGTCGATGGCAGCTGCTCCTCGTAGATGGAAGCGTGGGCGCCCTCGCCCAGCGAGATGATGGTGCGGCTGATGAGTCCGAAGCCGGGGGCGCCGGCACTCCAGCGCAGGACGATGGGGGCCTGCAACTCCACGCCGGCCGGCACGTGCACGACCACGCTCAGTGAGTACAGCGCTCGCGCAACCTGTGCGAAGGCATCGTCGGCCGGCAGCGAGCGCCCGCCGTCGATGAACGTGCGGACCAGCTCCGGCCTGTCGCGCGCCACGTCGGCGAGGGAGGCGATGTAGACACCGGCTGCACGCGCTTCATCGGACAGGGCGCAGCCGACGATGGCACGCTCGTCCACGTGGATCAGCACCGCGGCGCCATCGGGCAGGTCAGCGTCGGCCAGGCACTCGGCAGCCGGCGTCGGCGGATACGGCTCGACCGCCGCGAAGTCGACAGCGCGCAGGTCGAGATAGGTCATGAACAGCTGGTTGGGCTCGGCCGGCAGCGCTGCCACCAGCTCCAGGGCAGCCAGTCGGTCGGCCGTCAGCCAGTCAGGCTCACGCAGGGCACTCGACGTCCCCCGGGCATGGGTCGACGTCGCCCAGGGCAGGTTCAGCGGGGCGACACTCACCCGAGCGATCCCTCCATCTCAAGCTTGACGAGGCGGTTGAACTCGATGGCGTACTCCATCGGCAGCTCCTTGGTGAAGACCTCCAGGAACCCCTGCACGACCAGGTTCTGCGCCTCGTTCTCGGTGAGCCCGCGGCTCATGAGGTAGAAGATCTGGTCCTCGCTGACCTTGCCCACCGTGGCCTCGTGGGTGAGCGTGGTGTCGTCCTCCTGGATGTCGATGTACGGGTAGGTGTCGCTGCGGCTCCGGTCGTCGAGCATCAGCGCGTCGCAGCGGATGCTGGCGACCACGTTCGTCGCACCGGGGGCCACCTTGACCGCGCCACGGTAGGTCGCGCGCCCGCCGTCCTTGGAGACGGACTTGCTGACGATGCGGCTGCGGGTATCGGGCGCGAGGTGGATGGCCTTGGCGCCGGTGTCCTGGTGCTGGCCTTCGCCGGCGACCGCGACCGAGATGATGTCGGCCGTGGCGCCCCGGCCACGCAGGTAGATGCTGGGGTACTTGACCGACTTCTTGGAGCCGGTGTTGGCGTCGATCCACTCGACCGTCGAGTCCTCGTAGGCGTGGGCGCGCTTGGTGACGAGGTTGTAGACGTCGTTGGACCAGTTCTGGATGGTGGTGTAGCGGACCTTGGCGCCCTTCTTGGCGATGACCTCAACCACTGCCACGTGCAGCGAATCGGTGGCATAGATGGGTGCCGTGCAGCCCTCGATGTAGTGCACCGAGGCGCCCTCGTCCACGACGATGAGCGTGCGCTCGAACTGGCCGGTGTTCTCGCCGTTGATGCGGAAGTAGGCCTGCAGCGGCAGCGGCACGTCCACGCCCGGTGGCACGTACACGAAGGAGCCGCCCGACCACACCGCGCTGTTGAGCGCAGCGAACTTGTTGTCCTCCGGCGGCACGATCGTGCCGAAGTGCTCCTTGAAGATCTCGGGGTACTCCTTGAGCGCCTGGTCGGTGCCCATGAAGACCACGCCCAGCTTGGACAGCTCTTCCTTGACCGAGTGGTAGACGACCTCGGAGTCGTACTGGGCGCCGACGCCGGCGAGGAAGGCGCGCTCCGCTTCCGGGATGCCCAGGCGCTCGAAGGTGTCCTTGATCTGGTCGGGGACGTCGTCCCACGACTTCTCCTCCCGTTCGGAGGGCTTGCGGTAGTAGATGATGTTGCCGAAGTCGATCTTGTCCAGGCCATCGGTCCACAGCGGCATGGCCCGCTTCTCGAAGTGCTCGTAGGCACGCAGGCGGTGCTGCAGCATCCACTCCGGCTCGCTCTTGATGGCGCTGATCTCCTCCACCGTGGCACGGCTGAGGCCGCGCTTGGCCTCGTGGAGATAGACGATGTCGTCGTGGAACGCGTATTCGGCGCGACGGTCCTTGATCTCTGGCGTGCTGACCATGATGGCCTCCTGGAGGCGTCGATGTCGGTCGGTGCAGGTCTGCGAGTGCATGCCCTGAGGCTTCGCGAACGCATCCCGGCGACCGTCCCGTGGGGGATCGGAACTAATCCTGACCTATTCTATCGGAATTAACCCCAGGTAGGCAACCGGGAGTCGGTAGGTAAGCAACCGGGAGTCGGTAGGTAAGCAACCGGGAGTCGGTAATCGGCGGCGAGTGCCTCGACCTCTATGCCGCCCTTGCCTGACTCGGCAGGCGTCTTGTGCGTCGATGCCCCTTGCGCCTGAAACGGCTTCGCCGTTACGCGAGCCATGCCCTGCCTGCCTCACCCGGCATGGGCCTCCACCGATCCATGCCACCGAGGCCTCAAACGTCCGCCAAGCCTGTCGGCTGAGTCACACACGGCATCGCCGGCCGGTCCGGATCTGTCCGCACGCGGCACAGCCGCACTCGGCACAGCCGATCCGGGCACAGCCGATCCTTGGCGCGATTTCGAGGCGCCGCCAGGTGGCGCTGCGCCGGCAAAGGCTGTTACCGTCGCGACCTTGCGCAGCACGCGACGGCGAGGATCCCGTCGCACGACGCTGGTGCTGAGCCAGGCGCCGCCCTCCGCGGTCTCCCTACGGCTGCACGAGGTGGACGGGATTGCCGCGCAGCTCGACCTGCCAGGTCGTGAGGTCGGTAGAGAAGCTTGAGCTGGAGCCGCTCATGTTGTAGCGGATCTTCCACCAGCCGCCCTCGGTTGCGACGGTGTCGCTGCTCGGGAGCGGTGCCGAGTAGGTGTTGGGCAGCGAAATCTCGATGTCCAGCCAGCACCCGTTGTAGAGGCTGGTGCCGCCGGTATTGGTCGTCACTGAGGTGACGTCGGTGTCCGAGTTGTTGGCACAGTTGGACGCGGCACCCGACACGCGTCGCGCCGAGTAGTTGAACGGGATCACCTGGTAGTCCGTGGCGGTGGGCTGGAGGATCTGCAGGTTGGCGGCCAGCGAGCCGGTGTCACCCGGGTCCCACAGGCTGATGACCATCGTCTTGCCGGCGTGCTCGGCTTCGATCTGGGACAGGTAGAACTCGCTCGCAGAACCGCCCGGCAGGCGCACATACGCCTCCATCGCACCCAGGCCGTAGACGCGCGGCGTGCCGCCCGACGCGGTGGCCCAGATGGCGAACGCGTTGAGTCCCGTGGAGTTCAGCTGGTTCCGATTGGGGTCGTCCGAGTGCGTATGCAGCCGGTAGGTGGTGCCGCCGGGCAGGCCATCCGCCAACAGCCACCACTGGTTGTGCCAGTTCGTGCTCGTTCGACAGTCGGTCATGGACTGGGCCCAGGAGTTCGTGTTCAGCGTGTGGTCGGCCAGGGTCAGTCCGCCGAAGGTATCGCCCGATGACCTCATGAGGGTGTCGTCGCCGAAGAAGTACGGCGTGTCGTTCATGTCGTAGAGGTCGTAGAAGGTGCTGATGGGCTGGCGTGAGCTGTAGCCGTTGGCGCCGCCGACGGTCCAGTTCTCGCCGAGGCCACGCGAAGTCGTGACGTCGCAGAAACCGGGGTCGAACAGCCAGACCTCACCACCCGACGCGCCTGGCGGGATCTCGATGGCGTAGTGGTAGAAGCTCTCCGGGAGATACTGCTCGTTGGTCGCGCTGGTGCGCGTGTCGTAGTAGGTCATGTAGGCGTCGCCCTGGATGTTCGGTGCACCCTTGCTCTGCAACGCCCCCCAGAAGTTCTGGGGCGCCAGGACGTCGCCTTCCGGCGACACGACCGGCTCCGGGCCGATGGTCGTAGACGAGGCCGTGTAGTGGATCTTGACTGCCAGGAGGTCGAGTCGCCCGGTTGCCCCACACGACGCTGGGCGGTCATATCTGACGCGGACGCGGAAGTTCGTGTTGCTCAGCTCAGTGGCAGTCCAGTCAACGTGGCCGAACATGTCCGTGCTTGATCCGACATCGTGGTCAGTGTCGACCTGTCCAGTCGCAGGGTTGTTGGTCGTGAGTGGAGCGGTCTGCCGGCCCACGGTCGTGTAGCTCCCGCCGTTGTACAGGTCGACCGCGAACCGGCATTCGGATCCGGCAGTGTTGATGCTGGAGTTGAGCCTGACCTCGACTCCGGTGGTGGTCGCTCCCGCCGGCAGGCTGATGTTGAAGTCACCCCAGTCCTGGGTCGCTCCGTTCGTGCTCGTGATAGCTCGGGAGCCGTCATCGACATAGACGTTGCCGTGATTGCTCCACTGCGCTGACAGCGTCCCCCTGGTCGATCTCGCGGGGAGCCAGGCGGTCGACCCAGAGCTGGTCGTGACCTCCGCATCGACGAAGTAGCCGACGCCGTAGTAGTTCTGCGGGCTGCCCATCGGCACCGGCAGGACGAAGACGGCCGCTCCGGTCACACCGACATCAACGCGGTCCAGGCATGGTCCGCCGTCCCAACAGAAGATGCCGGCGAAGTTGGTCGCCGCGTCGCCATCGATGTCGACGATGAGCTTGCGAGGATCGCTTGGATCGCGACGCGGGGTCACCGCGACGCCATCCGCGCCGTGCGTGAAGCCGTTCTTGGTCGCCTCGGCGTACGCTGCGCTGTACGCCTGCACCTGGTTGCCCGGCAGGTACACGGCGCCGGCAAGTGCCGCAGCATCCGCGGCGCGCTGCATGCGCTGCTCGACCGTCCACCACCAGGCCACGTCGGTGAGGAGGGCGGCGCCGCCCAGCAGCACGACGGACAGGATGACGAAGATGGGCAGCACCTGGCCGGCCTGCTGCGATCGCCGCTCCTCCGACGGGGCCGCCGGGGCATCCCGTCGCAGAAGCTGCGCCAGATACCGCTTCGTGGGCACAGCGCTCTCCTACGTGGTCGGGTTGAGTGCCATCACCGTCGTCTCGCTGAGGGTGAGCGACAGGCTGCCCCCGGCGATGGCGTTGATGACGGTCGGCAGCGGCGTCACGAAGTCGTACGTGTACTTCACCGTGACACCGATCGAATCGGGGTTCATGCCGCTGTTGCTACGCGAGCACGCGTTCCAGGTGACGGTCTCAGGCTGGAAGGCGATCCTGACCGTACCTGGGCCGGGGTCGACGTCTGGGCCGTTGGGACCGGGTCGCCAGATGTTGACGTAGCCCAGCGTCTCGGTGCCGCTTGGCGTGGCCCTGAAGATACGGATCTCCTGGACCTTGTTGAGGTCGATGCCGGAGTCGGGCGAGGTGAGGATGCGCTGCACGGCACTGACCAGGACGGCGTCGACCTTGGTGTTGCTGGGGTTGTCAGCGCAGTCCTCGGGGTAGCCCTGGGCAAGGGCCGATCCCGCCCGGGCTCCCTCGCGCGAGCCGTAACCCAGCGTGCTCAGCTTGCCGTAGATGAGGCCAAGCTCGGCGACGGTGACGACGATGACAAGGAGGATCGGCACCACCAGGGCGAACTCGACGAGAGCCTGGCCGCGCCGATGGTCCTCCCGACCTTGATGCCCGCGCTTCACGATCGTGCTCACAGCGATGGCTCCATGCGGAAGATGTTGCGCTGCGTGAAGGTCCAGCCGTTAGCGCCGCCGGGAAGCGCGTCCATGATGGTGCTCAGCGGGGTGGCCCAGCTGTGGCGGTACTGCACCCGTACCCCGATGTTGTCGACGGTCGAGCGTGGCGGGTCGAGCGCCGCACAGCCGTCGAGCACGGGACATCGTTGCTCCTCGGGATACCCCGGCAGGCCGCCGGCGTTGGCGGTCGGCGCGTATGGCACCGTGATCTCCGTGCCATCGGGGAGGGTGCAGTCCCATGAACCCGGCTTGGTGTACGTCTGCTGTTGATATGACACGTTGCCGGCGAGGGCGGTGCGCTCGACGATCACACTGCGGATCTCGGCGGCATCGTTCGGCGGCTGGATGTCCTCCTCGATCTCTCTCAGGATGAGGCAGTCGGCGCCCAGCTGGTTGCCCGTGATCGCCGCGAGATGTGCCGCGTTCTGGGAGGCGCGATTGAGGCCGACGAAGGCATTGAACCCCAGGGCGAACTCGAGCACGGCCATGACGAGCAGCATGACCATGGGGATGACCAGGGCGAACTCGACCAGGCTCTGGCCGGATGCTGGCCGCTCGGCCGCTCCATGGTTCGTGTGCTGCATCTCGCCCTCCGGGGCATACGCACGTCGAGCGACCCATCCACGTGGGGACTCGCGTGGACGCAGCGTAGGCAGCCTCCCCTGCTGCAGCAATATGGCATCGGTGGCAAACAGACCGCTTCGGTGACCCATCGCACCACCCGATAGTCCGGGTGACTGACAGGGTCGTGGTGCTCCACCTAGCCTCCGAGGCGGGCGAAGAAGTCCTCCACGGGCACCACGTCGACGGTCTTCAGCGCAGCGCCGGGCGCAGCGCCCCCGCCGGCGCCGGGTGCAGCGTCCGCGATCGACAGCTGATACGTGGGCGGGTCGTCGAGCAGGCGAGTGCAGAAGTCATCGAAGGGCACCTGCGTGACATCGCGGCCATCGAGGCTGTTGATGTCCGCGCCCAGCGTCAGCCCGGCGTTGATGTCGAGCCCTTCGACGTACGAGCCGACCACGTAGCCCTCGTCCCAGGCCAGTGCGGCCGAAGGCGGCACCGACGGCAGCAGTTCGGCCACCGGATCGAGGTACACGCTGCCGCCGGGCCAGTCGATGGTGACCACGAAGCGCCAGAGGTAGTCCGTGCCGGCGTTGCCCAGGCCCTCCGGCAGCGCCTCCGAGACAGCGAGCAGGAGGGGCTCGGCGCCGATGCCGGCGTCCAGCCAGCGCATCTGCGTGGCGACCGAGCCTGCGGCACCCGAGCCCAGGATGGCCATCGTGGGCGGGTCGTCGAGCAGGCGAGTGCAGAAGTCATCGAAGGGCACCTGCGTGACGTCGCGGCCATCAAGGCTGCTGATGTCCGCGCCCAGCGTCAGCACGGCATTGGCGTCAAGCCCTTCGACGTACGAACCGACCACGTAGCCGTCGTCCCAGGCCACGGCCGCAGAGGGCGGCACCGACGGCAGCAGTTCGGCCACCGGATCGAGGTACACGCTGCCGCCGGGCCAGTCGATGGTGACCACGAAGCGCCAGAGGTAGT
>DATHSE010000006.1:0-6663 GCA_035464455.1 Anaerolineae bacterium
ATCGACTTCACCGGCGACCTCAAGGAGATCGACGGCAGGGCGATCGCCAAGCGCGGACGTATCCCCGGCATCACGCCCAGTCCTCGCCTCGGGACGGTGGACCTGCGGGAGTGGCTACCGGGCTAGCTCCCCAGCGTCCGCCAGGCGCGCCAGCCGCAGCAGCCCCACCAGCGTCTTGGCATCGTGGATGTCGCCTGCCTCGGCCATGGCCACGGCCTCGCGCCAGGGCAAACTCACGAGGTCGAGGTACTCGTCGACATCGGGACCGTGATAGTCGGCCACCGGCTCGAGGTCGCGGGCGAGATACAGGTGCATCAGCTCGTCGCTGAAGCCGGGGGCCGTCCAGAAGCGGCCCAGTGAGCGCCACGTGGCCGCCCGGTGGCCGGTCTCCTCGGCCAGCTCGCGGGGAGCGGCGTCGCGGGGATCTTCGACGCTGCCGTCGGGGAGCCGGTCGAGCGTCCCCGCCGGCAGCTCCAGCACCACCGCTGCCACCGGCGTGCGGTACTGACGCACCATCAGCACCTCGTCGCCGCGGAGGGGGATCACGCAGATGGCGCCCGGGTGCTCCACGATCTCGCGCGCGTGTCGCTTGCCCTGGGGGTCCTCGATGGTGTCGATGCGAAAGGTGATGAAGCGGCCGCGGTGCAGCACGCGCCGTTCCACGGTCGTCTCGACGAGGTGCTGGTCGGGGTGTTGGTCACTCATCGGGGCAGCATAAGCGTCCGCTGCGCGGGGCCGCCCGCGGGGGCAGGCCGCACGGTCGCTGCGGCGACGCACCCGCCGGTCCGGGCCGGTGCGCGCTGTCAAACCCCGTCCTAGTACCACTGCGCCATGGAGGGTGCCGCGTACGGCGGCGAGTATCTGGGACGTCAGGGATGAACCCTCGACCGAGCCCCGAGCACTCGAAGCCACCCCGGGCCCAGGCCCGCACCCATGTGGAGACTCATGGTATGAGCCGTTACAAGGATCTGGCGCTCCGCCTCGCGGTGGTCGCTTCGTTCGTGCTCGTGCTGGCGGCACCGTTCCGCTGGTAGGGCTGACCTCCGAAGACCGATCTCGGGCCGGCGAAGATCACCCTCGCGCCGTTCGTCGGCCCAGCACCACTCCCAAGCGCGACTAGCAGTCGTATCGAGCCGCCGGCGCCCTCTGCGCCGGCGTCGTCGATGCCGGAGGCCGTGAAGCCACGTGTTGCTGCTCTACTCCATCGCCGCAGGCCTGCTCCTCGGGCGGCTTGCGGGCGGGCGTGTGCGCAACCTCGAACGCGTACGCTTCGCCTGGTGGCAGCTGGCGTTGGCCGGGCTGGCGGTGCAGCTGTTCCTCTTCGCTGACATCATCCAGGAGCGGGTGGGCGCGGAGGGCCCGGTCATCTACGTGCTCTCGACGGTGGCGGTCCTGGCCGCCCTGCTTCGCAACGTGCGACTGCCGGGACTGCCGATCCTCGCGACCGGAGGCATCCTCAACCTGGTGGTGATCCTCGCCAACGGCGGCTACATGCCGTCCTCGCCAGACGCCTGGCTGGAGCTCACCGGCATGGCAGCGATCCCGGTGGCCCACTACTCCAACGTCGTCCTCATCGGCCCGGACACGCTCCTGCCCTTCCTGGGCGATGTCTTCGTCTTCCCTCGACCCCTGCCGATGGCGACGGCGTTCTCCGTGGGCGACGCCATCATCGCGCTGGGAGCCATCGTCTTCCTGGTCACCGCGATGCGTCGCCCGGGCGACACCTCCGGCCTGCTGTCCAGTTCGACGCCGCGACTCGTCCCCGGGCCGTGACCGTGTTGGACCAGGAGGCGGGCAGCGCACTGCAGAGGCTGGCCACAGCCGTGGATGCCGATCGGGGCGCCTATCTCTACTTCGACCGTGGCGACGGCGTGCTCGATCTGGTCGCATCCGTGGCTGATGCCGCCGTCGTGCCGACGGCCAGGGACACCGATGATGTGGCCGAACCTCGTGTCCGACGACTGCGCCGCTGGCTGTCCAGGGGACGGAAGGACGTGGCAGCAGCCGGCGCCGTGGCGCGCCTGGCGTTGCCCGACGAGCGCGGCGGGCTGCTGGTGCTGGAGCGCAGACGCGACGAACCCTTCAACGACGAGGACCTCGCGCTGGCCCGTGTCCAGGCCCGCCAGCTGGTCCGCAACGTGGCGACCCGCCTGGGGCCACGACCCATCGCCTGGTCGGCCCAGTTCGAGGCGGTGCAGTCGGTGGCCGCCCAGCTGACTCGCCTGACCAGCGTGGAGGAGGTCAGCGCTGCCCTGTGTTCCCAGACCCAGCGGGTCGTCGCCTTCGACAACGCCCGTGTCTACGTGCTGCGCGAGGATGGACGGACCCTCGAGCCGGTGGCGTTCCGGCCACATGCCCCTGAGTACGAGGGTGAATCGGCGGCCGACCTGCGCATGACCGTGGGTGAAGGCATCACCGGCTGGGTCGCCGCCCACGGACACCAGCTCATCGTGCACGATGCCGCCAAGGATCCGCGTGCGGTGCAGGTGCCTGGCTCGGCCGAGCTGGCCGAGGAATCGATGCTGCTGGCTCCGCTGCGCTCGGAGGGTCGCGTCATCGGAGTCGTCGTGCTCTCCCGCCTGGGCCTCAGCCGTTTCTCCGAGGACGAGCTGCGCCTCCTCGGCGTCCTCGCTGACCAGGCCGCTGTCGCGATCGAGAATGCTCGGCTGCTGGCCGGGCGCGACCGCCACGTAGCCGAGCTGGCAGCGCTGCTCGACATCAGCCAGGCCGGCGGTGGTGCCACGGACGAGCGCGAACTGGCGGACGTGCTGGCCGGCAAGCTGCGGACTGCCGCGCACATGGACGCGTGCCTCATCTCCCGCTGGGACGAGGAGACCGGCCGGATCGTGCCCATCGGGGCCGACGGACGGCCGCTCATCGGGCCGCCACGTGACCTGGCCGCGCAGCGCACGCTGCGCCACGTGCTCCTCAGCGACGAGCCGCGCTGGCTCGACCCGAGCGTGGAGAGCATGGATCCGCCCGAGCTCGAGCGGCTGCGAGCACTGGGCGGCGCCGCCATCCTGCTGCTGCCGTTGTCGGCTACCGGGCGCGTGGTAGGCCTGGTCGAGTTCGTCTCGGACGTGGGCGGTCATCGCTTCCGCGACGGCGAGACCGCCCTGTTGCGGACGATGGCCAACCAGGCCGCAGCGGCGCTGGAGAACGCGCGCCTGGTGCGCAAGCTGCGAGACGCCGCGGAGACCGACCTGGTGACCGGTGTGTACAGCCACCGGCACCTGCAGGATCGCGTGCGCCAGGAGACCGCACGTGCTGCTCGCGCGCACTCGCCGCTGAGCCTGCTGATGGTCGATCTCGACGACTTCAAGCGGGTCAACGACGATCACGGTCACCAGGCTGGCGACCGCGTGCTGCGTGCGATCGCGGGGGCGCTGCGGGCAGCGGTTCGCACCAGCGACGTGGTCGCCCGCTACGGCGGCGACGAGTTCGTCGTGCTCATGCCGGACACCGACGAGGCGGAAGCGCGCCAGGTGGCCAGGCGGGTGTTCGCTGCCGTAGCCGAGCTGGCGCATCCCATGGCCGATGGCTCGGTGTTGCGCGTGACCTGCAGCGTCGGTCTCGCGCTGCACCCGCGCGACGGACATACCGGCCGCGCCCTGCTCCAGGCTGCTGACGCGGCCATGTACACCGACAAGCGCTCCCGCTCGGGCGGCGGACGCGGGATACGTCATGTCCGGCACGTGGCCCAGGGAGCGACCGCGGCGACCGCAGCGACGGCAGCCAGCATCGACGTGAGCGCCACCAGCCCGGCAGTGGCACCGGGGGCCTGAGCGCCAGGGCGGGTCAGTCAGCGACTTTGTAAACGGTCTTGACAAAGCGCGGTACGCTTACTCATGTCCAGTCCGCTGACGACGTGAGGTCCGTGCCCACCTCTACACCCACCAAGGCGACACATCGCCAGACCCGCCGCACCAATGTGCGGCTGGTGCTGCGCACCGTCTACGAGCTTGGCCCCTTGAGCCGCGCCGATGTCGCGCGGGCCACCGGCCTGACGCGTACGACCGTGTCCGACCTGGTCGAGGCACTCATCGCCGACGGCCTGGTCGTCGAGGCCGGGACGGGGCCATCGACCGGCGGCAAGGCGCCCATCCTGCTGCGGGTGCCGGCCGATGCTCGCCAGCTGGTGGGCGTGGATGTCGACCGTGACCGCCTGCGAGGCGCGGTGGTCAACCTGCACGGCGAGATCTGCTCCCGGGCGTCGCGTGAGCTCCACGGGCGCGATGGCGAGGCCGCGCTGCGCGAGCTCGAGTCACTGGTGGTGGCGCTGACCGCTGCTGCCGATCGTCCGCTCGTCGGCATCGGCATCGGCACGCCGGGGCTGATCGACCAGCCCGCAGGCAGGGTGCGCTGGGCGGTCGGCCTCGCATGGCATGACATCCCGGTAGGGGAGCGGCTGGCGACGCTGACCGGGCTGCCCACCATGGTGGTCAACGATTCGCAGGCCTCGGCCATGGCCGAGTGGGCCTTCGGCCATCACGACACGTCGTCGGCCATGGTGGTGGTGAAGGTCGGCATCGGCATCGGTGCCGGGATCGTCATCGGCGGCCAGGTCTACGCAGGCGACGATTCGGGAGCCGGCGAGATCGGCCACACGCGAGTGACCGATGAGGAGTTCAGCTGCCGCTGCGGCGGCAGCGGCTGCCTGGAGACGGTGGCCAGCCTGCGGGCCGTGCTGGAACGCGCTGCCCGGCTCTCCGGCGCGCCCTCGCAGTCGGTCCTTGCCGCCACGCCGGTCACTTTCGAGTCGCTGTTGGCCGCCTTCCGCGCCGGCGACGAGCTGGCGTGCCGGCTCGTGCTGGACGCGGCACCCCCGCTCGGCCGCGTGCTGGCGGCCATGATCGGGACCCTCGGTGCCCGTGACGTCGTGCTCATCGGTCCCATGACGGAGTTCGGCCAACCGTGGCTCGACGCGGTCCGGGCGGAGGCGCAGCGCTCGGCGCTGCCACTGCTCGTGGAGCGCAGCAACATCCATTTCGGCCGCACCGGCGACGACGCCGTGGCCCTGGGTGCGGCAGCCATGCTGATGACCTCCGAGCTCGGGCTCGCGCTCGCCGCATGAGGCGCGTGATGAGCCGCCGGCGGAGGTCTGGCAGGGCTAGCATTCCCCGTGATGGGGACCATCGCGCCCTTCCACGAGGAGGACGTCAAGGGAGGAGGGCAGCCGCAGCCTGAACGTCTGGCCGGGCGCACCACGCGCCTCGCGCCATCAAGCAACCCTTCTCGCCCGACCCTCGGGCGGGATCAAGGAGGAGGTGTGATGCACCACACTCGGAAGTGGACCACGGTCGCCGCGCTGGCAACCCTGGCCCTCACGACCAGCAGCATCGGCGTCGCCGCTGACAGCCACATGACCGGCTACGCCGAGCTCGATCAGGCGATGAGCGAGGACCAGCCCTTCGCCGGCACGCGCGTCACCATGCAGACCCAGTGGGTCGGCGGCGAGGGCGACAACTTCGCCGCGGCGCTGGCGCCCTTCGAGGAGGCCACCGGCATCGACGTGACGGTGGCGGAGGTTCCCTCCGGCCAGCACGAGACGCTGGTCAACGTGTCGCTGAGCGGCGGCGCGGCTGCGGACCTCATCATGCTGGCACAGCCCTCGGCCATCCTCGGTTACGGTGCTGCCGGCCAGCTGGTCGACGTGGCCACCATCATGGACACCGAGAAGCTGGCCGCAGAGCACGCTGCCACGTTGCCGCTGTACGCCGACGGCGACAGCATCTGGGCCATCCCCTACAAGGTCGACGTCAAGTCGGTCGTGTGGTATCCCATCAAGGCCTTCGAGGATCGCGGCTACGCGGTCCCGACCACGTTCGATGAGCTGATCGCCCTGTCCGACCAGATCATCGCCGACGGCGAGGGCAGCCCCTGGTGCATCGGCATCGACGCCGGTCCCGCCACCGGCTGGATCATCACCGACTGGATCGAGGACATCATGCTGCGCACGGCGGGCATCGATGCCTACAACCAGTGGATCACGCATGAGCTGCCGTTCGCCTCGGACGAGGTCAAGAACGCGTTCGAGATGGCCGGCCAGATCTTCTTCAGCGACGGCTACGTCCTCGGTGGGCCGACGGCCATCCTGGCCACCTCGCAGGTGGACGCGATGGACCCGATGTTCAACGACGACATGGCCAACCCCGGCTGCTGGATGCAGAAGCAGGCTACCTGGTACGGCCCCGACTTCTTCCCCGATGCCAAGGCCGGCGACGGCACGTCGCAGTACGTGATCGGTGAGGACGTGGGCCTGTTCTACTTCCCGCCGATCGATCCCGCCCAGGGCAACCCCGCCCTCGGCGCCGGCGATGCTCTGATGGTCACCGCCGATCGGCCCGAGGTGCGTGCCGCGGCACAGTTCCTGTCGCTGCCGATGGGCATCGAGTCGTGGGTGAAGGCCGGTAGTGCCCTCTCCGCCAACCAGATGACCCCGGCCGACTGGTATGCCGGCAACTACAAGCTGGAGGTCGCCTCCGGGATCGTGGCCAACGCCACCTCCTTCGGCTTCGATGCCTCCGACCTGATGCCCGCCCAGGTGGGCGCCGGCACCTTCTGGACCGGTGCGGTCGACTGGATCGCGGCCAACGGTGAGAACACCGACGCCGTGCTCCAGGCGATCGACGACAGCTGGCCCATGGAGTAGGCCTCAACATC
>DATHSE010000007.1:0-13500 GCA_035464455.1 Anaerolineae bacterium
TCCCGAGCAGAACAACACCTTCGCCGACAACTACCTCGAGGTGCCCTTCGACCTGTCGAAGGTGCTCTTCATCGCCACCGGCAACCTCGTCGACCCCATCCCGATGGCGCTGCGCGATCGCATGGAGATCATCCACCTGCCCGGCTACACCCAGCGCGAGAAGGCCGAGATCGGCCGCCGTTTCCTGGTGCCCAAGCAGATGGTGAACCACGGCCTCAAGCCCAAGAACGTGGCCTTCACCGATGCGGCCATGACCACGCTGGTGCAGTCGTACACGCACGAGGCCGGCGTCCGCAACCTCGAGCGCGAGATCGCCAACGTCATGCGCAAGATCGCACGAACCGTGGCCGAGGGCCGATCGTCCAAGACCACGGTCAACGAGCGCAAGCTCAAGGAGTTGCTGGGGCCCACTCGCTTCGAGTACGGGGAGCTTGAAGCCGAGGACCAGACCGGCGCCGCCACGGGGCTGGTGGTGACGGAGGTGGGCGGTGACGTGGTCTCGGTCGAGGTCACGCGCATGGAGGGCACGGAGGACTTCATCCTCACCGGCCAGCTCGGTGACGTGATGCGCGAATCGGCGCGCGCGGGGCTCTCATGGACGCGGGCCAACGCTGCCGGGCTGGGCATCAAGCGCGAGCTCTTCGAGACCCACACGATGCATATCCACGTGCCCGCGGGGGCCATTCCCAAGGACGGGCCTTCGGCCGGCGTGACCATGGCCGTGGCGATGGTGAGCTCGCTCACCGGCATCCCCGTGCGCAAGGACGTGGCCATGACCGGTGAGATCACGCTGCGAGGCCGGGTCCTGCCCGTCGGCGGCCTGAAGTCGAAGATCCTGGCCGCACACCTCTCGGGTGCACGCGTGGTCATCCTGCCCAAGAAGAACGAGAAGGACCTGCGTGACGTACCCGAGGAGGTCCGCAAGCAGATCAGGCTGGTACTGGTCGAGAACATGGAGCAGGTCCTGGCCGCAGCCCTGCGCCGCAAGCCCCGGCCGCTGAAGCCGGACCCGGCCGCCGTCAAGTCCAAGGGTGAGCCCGCCGGCAGCGGCTCCACGCAGGCCAAGCAGCCGCTGTTCCCGCCGGAGCAGCCGCCAGCGGTCGCCTAGGGCTCGAAGGAGACGGATGGAGTATCGCGATTACTACGCCACACTCGGCGTAGACAAGCGCGCCAGTCAGGCCGACATCAAGAAGGCCTTCCGTCGCCTTGCCCGCGAGAACCATCCGGACGTCAACAAGGGCGACGCTGCCGCCGAGAGACGCTTCAAGGAGATCAGCGAGGCCAACGAGGTCCTCTCCGATCCCCAGAAGCGAAAGGCGTACGACCAGCTCGGCGCCAACTGGAAGGCATACCAGCAGGCCGGTGGCGGGGCACAAGGCAGCCCCTTCACCGGCTTTGCCGGCGGCGCCCAGGGTGCTCCCGGCGGCTTCCCCGGCGGGATGCGCTTCGAGTACCGCGGCAGCGCAGAAGACCTCTCGGGCTTCAGCGACTTCTTCCGCACGTTCTTCAGCAGCGGCGGAGCCAGTGGCGGCGGTGGCATGGGTGGCGCGGGAGGTGCCGGTGGTCCGCATCTCGACATCGATCCGCTCTTCGGCGGGCTGGGTGGGGACAGCGGCGCCGGCTATGCCGCCTCCGGCTTCGGCACGGCCTCGGCGCGTGGCCGGCCTCGAACGCCGCCGCGCCCGGCCGATGCCAGCGCCGATGCCACCATCAGCCTCGAGGAGGTCATGCGCGGCACCGAGCGCCACCTGCAGGTGGGGAGCAGGACGCTGGAGGTCAAGATCCCGCCTGGCGTGCGAGACGGCCAGCGCATCCGCCTCACGGGCAAGGCCGAAGGGGGCGGCAATGTCTACATCACCGTCCGCGTGAGCAAGCACCCGGTGTTCGCGCGTGACGGAGCCGACCTGTCCATGGAGCTGTCGCTCACGCTGGCAGAGGCGTTGCTGGGCGCGGACGTGCACATCGACACGCTTGGCGGCAGGCGGCTGGCATTGACCATCCCGCCCGGCACCCAGAACGGCCGCGTCTTCCGGCTCGCCGGACAGGGCCTGCCGCGCTTCGGCGCGGAGGGCCGCGGCGACCTGCGCGTGCGAACCAGGGTGGTGCTGCCGACCTTCCTCGACGAGGAGGGCCAGGCCAAGGCGCGAGCCTTCCTCGACCACATCGAACAATCCGATCCGCGACACGACTCCGCGACACGACCCCGCTGAACGACAAGGACCTTCCCCCATGAAGCTCGATCGCTACACCCAGAAAGCCCAGGAGGCCATCCTCGCGGCGCAGCAGCTGGCAACCACCTCCAAGAGCCCCGTGCTGGACGTGGAGCATCTCCTCGCGGCGTTGCTGGAGGACCCCGAGGGCATCCCCGCCATGACGCTCCGCCAGCTCTCAGCCGACCCTGCCCGGCTGGCCGTGGAGGTGGGCGCGGTGCTGTCCCGTCGCGCCAAGATCGAGGGCGGCCAGCTTGGCCTCGACCCCCGCGTGCGCGCCCTCATCGAGACCGCCGAGGAGCAGGCCAAGCGCCTCGCCGACGAGTACGTCTCCACTGAGCACCTGCTGCTGGCGGCCGCACAGGCCGGCGGCGACGCGCAGCGCCTGCTCGAGGGGGCCGGTGCCGGCTACGAGGCCCTGCTGCGCGCGCTGGAGGCGGTTCGCGGCAGCCAGCGCGTGACGACCCAGAACCCCGAGGCCACATACCAGTCGCTGGAGAAGTACGGCGTCGACCTCACTGCCGCGGCACGGGAGGGCAAGCTCGATCCCGTCGTGGGCCGAGACGAGGAGATCCGCCGCGTCATCCAGGTGCTCAGCCGCCGCACCAAGAACAACCCGGTGCTCATCGGCGAGCCCGGTGTGGGCAAGACCGCCATCGTGGAGGGCCTGGCGCAGCGCATCGTGCGCGGGGACGTGCCCGATGGCTTGCGCGACAAGCGGGTCGTCGGTCTGGACCTGGGCGCTCTCATCGCCGGCGCCAAGTTCCGCGGCGAGTTCGAGGAGCGCCTGAAGGCCGTGCTCAAGGAGATCAAGGACGCCGAGGGGCAGGTGGTGCTGTTCATCGATGAGCTGCACACCGTCGTCGGCGCCGGCGCGGCCGAGGGCGCCATGGACGCCTCGAACCTGCTGAAGCCGATGCTGGCCCGGGGCGAGCTGCATACCATCGGCGCCACCACGCTCGACGAGTACCGCAAGCACATCGAGAAGGACGCCGCGCTGGAGCGACGCTTCCAGCCCGTCTTCGTGGACCAGCCCAACGTGGAGGAGACCATCTCCATCCTGCGTGGCCTGCGTGAGCGCTACGAGGTACACCACGGCGTGCGCATCACCGATTCGGCCATGGTGGCTGCGGCCGTGCTCTCGAACCGCTACATCAGCGAACGCTTCCTGCCCGACAAGGCCATCGACCTGGTCGACGAGGCTGCCAGCCGCCTGCGCATGGAGATGGACTCCATGCCGGTCGAGCTGGATGAGCTGGAACGCCGCCGCATCCAGCTGGAGATCGAGCGCGAGGCGCTGCGCAAGGAGACCGACGACGCCTCCAAGTCGCGGCTGGAGACGCTCGAGCGCGAGCTGGCCGACCTGTCCGAGCGGGCCGGTGCGCTCAAGAGCCAGTGGCAACGCGAGAAGGCCGCCATCAGCGACCTGCGTGCCACCAAGACGGAGCTGGAGGGCGCCCAGCACGAGGTCGAGGCTGCCGAGCGATCCGCCGACTACGGCCGTGCCGCCGAGCTCAAGTACGGTCGCATCCCGGAGCTGCAGCAGCGCCTCGCCGAGGAGGAGGCCGCGCTCGCAGCTGACGCCGGCACTCGCCGCCTGCTCAAGGAAGAGGTCGGTGCCGACGACATCGCGCGCATCGTCGCCGCCTGGACGGGCATCCCCGTGACCCGCCTGATGGAAGGCGAGCAGGCCAAGCTCATCAACATGGAGGAGCGCCTGCATGAGCGCGTCGTCGGCCAGGACGAGGCCATCAGCGCCGTGTCCGACGCCGTCCGCCGAGCCCGCGCCGGCCTCAAGGACCCCAGGCGGCCCATCGGCTCGTTCATCTTCCTGGGCCCCACCGGAGTGGGCAAGACCGAGACCGCGCGGGCGCTGGCGCAGTTCCTCTTCGACGACGATGCCGCCATGACGCGCATCGACATGAGCGAGTACATGGAGAAGTACGCCGTCAGCCGGCTCATCGGCGCCCCTCCCGGCTACGTAGGCTACGAGGAGGGCGGTCAGCTGACCGAGGCCGTGCGACGACGGCCCTACCAGGTGGTGCTGCTCGATGAGATCGAGAAGGCCCACCCTGATGTCTTCAACGTGCTGCTGCAGGTGCTCGACGACGGGCGCCTGACCGACGGCCAGGGGCACACGGTCTCGTTCAAGGACACCGTGCTCATCATGACCAGCAACGTCGGCTCACAGCTGATGAGCCTGGACCGGCCGCCGGGCACCTCGGAGGCGCAGGTCGAGGCCGCCGTCACCGAGGCGCTGCGTGCCACCTTCAGGCCCGAATTCCTCAACCGCATCGACGAGATCATCATGTTCCACAGCCTCGACGACGCGGCCCTGGCCGCCATCGTCGACCTGCTGGTGGACGATCTCGCCACGCGCCTCGCCGAGCACGACCTGGAGCTGGTGCTGACGCCGGCCGCCAAGGCGCTCATCGGACGCGAGGGCAACGACCCCCACTACGGCGCGCGGCCGCTCAAGCGAGCGGTGCAGCGGCTGCTGGAGAACCCGCTGGCGCGGGCTTTGCTGGAGGGCAAGTTCAAGCCCGGCAGCACCATCACCGCCGACGCCGATCCGCTGGGCGGCACCATCGTGTGCACCGGCTCCGAGGGTGAGACGTTGGTGTCGGAGGCAGCCGAGCGGCGTGATCCGCGCGTCGCCGGGGAGCCCGTCGGAGCCGGCCTGCAGCCGAGCCTGATGGACCTGCCGCCGACCGAAGGTGGCGACAAGGACAAGCCGCGCCTCAACTAGCCGGCCGGCGCGGATCCCGCGTGCCCGCCGTGCCGGGTGCGCCACGGCGGCCGAGACTGGCTATCGTCGTGTCGGCCGGCCAACACCACAGCGGAGGAGCGATGCGCTTGCGAGAGACGGAGCTGCAGCCGGTCGCCCTGGAGCTGCGACGGAACATCGTGCGGATGATCCACACCGCGAAGTCGGGACACCCCGGCAGCTCACTGTCGGCTGCCGACCTGGTGACGGTGCTCTATTACGACGAGATGAGGATCGACCCCTCGAACCCCTCGTGGAAGGAGCGCGACCGCTTCCTGCTGTCGAAGGGCCACGGCTGTCCGGTGCTGTACGCCGCACTGGCGATGAAGGGCTACTTCCCGATGGAGCACCTGGCAAGGCTGCGGCAGATCGACGGGATCCTGCAGGGCCATCCCGACATGCGCAAGACGCCCGGTGTCGACTACACCACCGGATCGCTGGGCAACGGCCTGTCCATCGGCGTGGGGATGGCACTCGCGGCCAAGGTCGACGCCCGGGGCTTCCGCACCTACGTGATGCTCGGCTGCGGCGAGATGCAGGAAGGCATGGTGTGGGAGGCGATGATGGCGGGCGCCAAGTTCAAGCTGGACAACCTGTGCGCCATCGTCGACTACAACCAGCTGCAGCTCGACGGCCACAACGACGAGGTCATGCCGCTGGGAGACCTGCGGGCCAAGCTCGCGGCGTTCGATTGGCACGTCATCGAGTGCGACGGACACGCCATCGACGCCATCCGAAACGCCTTCCATGAGGCACGGGGGGTGCAGGGCCGTCCGAGCGTGATCATCGCGCACACGGTGAAGGGCAAGGGCGTCTCCTACATGGAGGACCGGGTCGAGTGGCACGGCACGGTGCCCGACGACGAGCAGTTCCGGCAGGCCATGTCCGAGCTGGGCGCCCCCGTGGACTGACCCAGCGTCTGGTTGACCCAAAGCTATCGCATCAGCAGCCCGCCGTTCACGTCGAGCGTGGCACCGGTGATGAAGGAGGACTCGTCGCCGGCGAGGAAGCATGTCGCGTAGGCGATGTCCGCGGGCGTGGCGAAGCGCCCGAGCGGGATCTTCGCCAGCAGGGCGGTCCGGTCCTCTTCCGGCATGGCGTCGACCATGGGCGTGCTCGTGGTGCCCGGGGCGATGGCGTTCACGTTGATGGCGAAGGCAGCAACCTCCAGCGCAAGCCTGCGGGTCAGGGCGAGCAGCCCGCCCTTCGACGCAGCGTAGTCGACGCCCACGCTGATGCCACCCGATTCTCCGGCCAGGGAAGCGATGTTGATGATCTTGCCGTAGCGACGCTGCTGCATGGCGGGAAGCACGGCCCGACAGCAGTTGAACGCTCCTGTCAGGTTGACCGCCAGCGTCCGCTCCCAGGCATCGACCGCCAGCTCTGCGGTGGGCGTGGTGCTGAGGACGCCGGCGTTATTGACGAGGATGTCCAGCGCGCCGAACGTCTCGAGGATGCGCCGGCACATTGCACGCACCTCCGGCTCGGACGTGACATCGGCCGCGAAGGCGACGGCGATGCCACTCGCAGCGGCGATCGCAGCGGCGGTCCGCTCGGCCGCGGCCGGGTCGATGTCGTTGACCACGACATTGGCGCCGCGCGCCGCGAGGTGCGTGGCGATGGCGGCGCCGATGCCGCTGCCCGCGCCGGTGACCAGCGCCGTCCGGCCGGCGAAGCTCATCCCTCGACTCCCAGCCCGGAGAGCACGGCCTGCTCGATGGCGGCTGCGTCCATGCCGTACTTGCGCAGCAGGTCGCGGTAGGGGCCCGATTCGGCAAAGGTGTCCCGCAGGCCGATCCGCTTCATGGGCAAGGGATACCGCTCCACCAGCAGCTCGGCCACGGCGCTGCCCAGCCCCCCGTTGATCTGATGGTCCTCCGCCGTGACCACGAAACGCGTGCCGGCGCAGTGCTCGAGCAGGCACGCTTCGTCGAGCGGCTTGATGGTGTGCATGTCGATGACGCACACGCCGATGCCCCTGGCAGCCAGCGCATCCGCCGCGTCGAGCGCGTGCGCGACCATGTCGCCGTTGGCGACGATCGTGGCATCCGACCCCGTCCGCAGCACGATGGCCCGGCCGAACTCGAAGTCGAGCTCATCGTCGTAGATCACCGGCATCGGATCGCGGGTCAGCCGCAGGTAGAGCGGGCCCTCGTGCACGGCGGCAGCGAAGACGGCCTTGTACGTCATCGTCGCGTCGGTCGGCATGCAGACGGTCATGTTGGGGATCGTTCGCATGATGCCGAGGTCCTCGGTCGCCTGGTGTGTCGGGCCATCGTTGCCCGGTGTGAGGCCGCCGTGACTTGGACAGATCTTGACGTTTGCCCTGGGATAGGCCACGAACGTCCGGACCTGCTCACAGGCCCGCATGCTGGCGAAGACCGCGTAGGTCGAGACGAAGGGGATCTTGCCGCAGCTCGACAGCCCGGCAGCGATGGCCATCTCGTTCTGCTCGGCGACACCGACGTTGAAGTATCGCTCCGGGTATGCAGCCCCGAAGAGGACGCTCCTGGTGGACTTGCCGATATCCGCCTCGAGCACCACCACGCGTTCATCGACCGCCCCCAGGTCACGCAGCGCTTCCCCGTAGGCCGTGCGTGTGGGGATGGCCTCACCGCGGTCGTACCTGCTCATCTGATGCGCTCACCCCCTGTGTCGTCGATCCGGGTGGTGTGGTCCCAGCCTGCCGACCTCCGTCGCCACGCGCCCAGGACGGATCGTCCCTCCAGCTCAACGCCCCGCAACCCGTCCGATGGAACGATGATAGGGCGAGCGCCCGGGAGCGCGGACGGTTCGTCTGTGCGCGCAAGCAGGCGTTGGGACGAGCTGGAGGAGGCGGGCAGTGTCAGGAAGCCTGGAGGGCAAGGCCATCATCGTGACGGGCAGCGCCCGCGGCATCGGGCGAGCGTGTGCCGTGCGATGCGCGCAAGCAGGCGCCAGGGTCGCGGTCCACGGCAGGCACGTCACCGCTGCACTGACCGAAACGGTCGAGGCCATCGAGCAGGCGGGCGGGTCGGCCATCGCCGTCGTCGGCGATGTGGCCGAGAAGGCTGCTGTCGAGCGGATCGTGGCGGAGGCACTGGATCGTCTTGGTGCCATCGATGGCCTGGTGAACAACGCCGGCATCGGTCCGTTCATCGACTTCCTGGAGGTGACCGAGGAGGAGTGGGATCGCGTAATGGCAGTGAACGCCAGGGGGCTGTTCCTCATGACGCAGCGCGTCGCGCGGAGCATGATCGAGGCTGGCCGCCCTGGCAGCATCTGCAACGTCACCTCGATCTCGGGAGAGAAGGCCACCAACCCGCAGCAAGTGGCCTACTGCACCTCCAAGGGAGCAGCGAACATGTTCACCAAGGCCGCCGCCCTGGCCCTGGCAGAACACGGCATCACGGTCAACGCCGTCCTGCCCGGCACGATCGAGACCGACATCAACCGGGACATCCTGGCCGACGAGCGGGTCGTTCGGTCGATCACCCAGGCGACGCCACTCGGCAGGCTCGGTGATGTCGATGACGTGGCGCATGCGGTGGTCTACTTCATGTCCGACGAGAGCCGCTGGGTCACCGGTGCGCTGCTGGCGGTCGATGGGGGCTTCATCGCCTGATGATGCTCGCGCGCGGTACGGCTCAGGCCGGGAAGCGGCCTGGCCGGCATGTGCAGCGCGACCGCTGGTCACCATCGGCGTGACCGGAGCCGACGCAGAGCGGTCGTCGGATCCTCGCTGGGACGGCAGCGAGCCGCGCCTCGTGGCGGCCATCCGCAGCGAGATCATGGCTGCACCCGGGCAGCGCATCACCTTCGCGCGCTTCATGCAACGTGCGCTGAGCGACCCGGCCGTGGGCTACTACGCGAGCAGCGAGCTGCGTCCTACCCGCGGGGGCGACTTCCTCACTGCTCCGGAGCTGCACCCCTTCTTCGGGCACTGCATCGGGCGCTTCGTGGCCGGCGCGCACGAGGCCATCGGCGCGCCGACGCCTCTCCGCGTCCGCGAGTTCGGAGCGGGCCGGGGCACATTGCGCGATCATGCCGTGGCCGTGCTGGACATCGACGTCGAGTGGACGCGCGTCGACCTGCCCGATCGCAGCGACGTCGCGGGGGGGCCACCCCATATCGTCATCGCCAATGAGTATCTCGACGCCTTGCCCGTGCACAGGCTGGTGCGTCGCGGCCAGCTGCGGGAGGCGTACGTCGGCTGGGCTGATGACTGGTTCACGGAGACACTGGCGGAGCCCTCGACCCCGGAGCTGGCGGCGTATCTCGAGGCCGACGGGGTCGAGATACGCGAAGGTCAGCGAGCCGAGGTCTGCCTGGCGGCCGGGGACTGGATGGCCCACGTGGCCGAGACACTGACGCCGGGCGGAGTCGTGCTCGTCATCGACTACGGCCACGAGGCCGCCGAGCTCTACGGCCCCCGGCGCATGGCTGGATCGCTGCTCACCTATCGCGAGCACCAGGTCGCCGATGCTCCGTTCGAAGCCGTGGGCCACACCGACATCACCGCCCACGTGGACATCACCGCCCTCGAGCGCGTCGCCCGCCAAAGCGGCCTCGAGCTCATCGGCGCGACCACCCAGGGCCCGTTCCTCGCGCGACTCGGCCTCGGCCAGCTGCTGGCCGACCTTGGGCGCCGTCCCGAGACACAACCACGCGCGTACCTGGAGGCGCGCAGCTCGGTCGCCCGACTGCTGGACCCCCGCCACCTGGGGGCTTTCCGTGTGCTGGCCTGGGCACGGCCCGCCGCCGATGGCACCATGCCGGTGCTTCCCGGTCTCGCCGACACGCCCTAGTCTGGTCGGTACCCATTAGGCTGGCCCGATGCGCTTCGAGCTCGCGCGTGATCGGCTGTCCCAGCTGCCCACGCCACTGCCACCGCCGCGTGCGGAGATCGAGGCGCATGTCCTGCGGACCGGTCCTCTGCCGCCGGCTGCCCGTCGTGCCATGGGCGGTCCGGCGCGCGATGCGGCCGCGCTCGTCCTGCTCTACCCGTCCGACACCGGCGAGGCACACATCGTGCTCATGGTCCGACCGGGCGGCGACCACATCCATGCCGGACAGGTGGCGCTGCCGGGCGGGGCGCGAGAGCGTGGCGACGTGTTCCCCGAGGGCACTGCCCTGCGCGAGGCGCGCGAGGAGGTGGGCCTTGACGCGGTGAAGGCCGGCGTCACGACCCTGGGTGTGCTCGAGACCGTGGACGTCCGGGTCTCAGGCTACCTGCTGGTACCGGTGCTGGCGGTGGCCGAGCGCGCGCCACGGCTCGTGGCCGACGCCCGCGAGGTGGCCGGCCTGCTGACCGTGCCGGTAGGCCACTTCCTGCCGGATGCGCCGGTGGAGATAGTGGAGGAGGAGCGGGACGGTTGGCGGCTGCGCTATGGTGCCTACCCGGTAGCCGGCCACCGCGTCTGGGGTGCCACCGGCCGCGCCCTGAGCCAACTCGGCGCCGTCCTGGGCCGCGAGCCGGCGTAGCGCCCTACCAGGGTTCCCCCTCGCTCGGACCGTGCTCCTCGGGGCGGACGTCCTGCTCCACCAGTCGGCCGCGTGCGGGCTCCACCTCCGCCGCCGGGGGCGACCCGAACAGGCGCGTGTGCGGCGCCTCGATGGCCGCATCCGGAACCTCGACCAGGATGGCTCGCATGGTCGATCCATCCGTCCAGGCTCCGTGCGTCACGCCGGGCGGCCATTCGACCGCCTCGCCGTGGCTGATGGCCGTGCGCTCCTCGCCCACCTGCACCCAGCCGCCCCCGGCCACGACGATGAGTAGGCCCAGGTCAGGGCTCGTCTGAGGTGGCAGCATGGCGCGACGCGAGAACGCGAGCTCGGTGATACGTGCGCGTGGATCTGCCCAGATGGTCTGGTCGGCCAGCCCATGCGTGCCGGCGCGTGGCCTTGATCGTCGCCACCCGGGGCCGAAGCGCAGGATCTCCACGCCGCTGCTCGAGCTGCGGATCAGCGCTTCTTGCTGGCCTTGGCCTTGGGACGCGCCTTGCCCTTGGTGCGGATCGTCGCCTCAGGCGTGCGGTAGCGCTTCTGGCTCAGGTACTGCTCGCGCCGCAGGACCCGGTTGTAGGCCGAGATCAGCGGCGGGAAGCGATAGAAGCGGATCCAGATCAGGGTGCCGATGCCGAGTATCAGCGTGAGCAGCACGAAGATGAAGTAGAACTTGAAGATGGCATAGACGAGCAGCAAGCCGAAGAACGAGAGCCCGGTCCAGAACAGCCACTCCTGCATCGCCACCAGCGGCGGATGATGGGCCAGCCGTCGCGTCTGCACGTTGTAGAGCACGATCGTGGCGATGAGGAACACCAGCGCCGCCGCCGAGATGGGGTAGAACAGGTCCTGGAAGTTCTGCGGGCTGAACCCGCCCGCCATGAACAGCGAGTCGAGGATGTTGTCCACTTTCACGCGTTCGAGAGTAGCAAGACCGGGGGGCGTCCGCAGAGCGATGGAGCGCCACGCCGATATACTCGGGCTCCCGCGCCGAGCGCCCATGCTCGCGCGCCGCTAAGGGAGGAGAGGACCGAGTGCGAGCCCTGCTCTCGGTCGCGGACCGCGCCGCCATCACCGATCTTGCGCGCGGGCTGCTTGACCAGGGGATCGAGGTCTACGCCACGGACGGCACCCGGGCCGGCCTCGCCGACGCCGGCATCGACGTCAAGGCCGCTTCGGAGCTGACAGACATGCCCGGCCTCATCGGTGGGCAGGTCAAGACCTATCACCCCGCGATCTACGCCGGCATCCTGGCGCGGCGCCACGACGCTGCGGATACCGAGAGCCTGGCCGAGCACGGCATCGGCGCGATCGACATCGTGGTCGTCAACATCCGGCCCTTTGCGCCGCAGGTGGGACGACGGGTGGTGGCCATCGACGAGGCCGTGGAGATGATCGACGTCGGCGGCTTGTCGCTGCTGAGCGCGGCTGCACGCAACTTCGGCGGTGTCGCGGCGGTCTGCGATCCAGCCGATTACCCCGTGCTGGTCGAGGAGGTACGCGACCATGGCGCGGTCTCGGCCGACGTCCGCCAGCGCCTGGCGGCCAAGGCGTTCGCCAGAGTGGCGGCGTATCACGCTGAGGTGGCGGCCTATCTCGACCACATCAGCGGCGTCCGCTTTCCAGAGCAGCTCAACGTCGTGCTGCGAAAGGAACGCGACCTGCCCTACGGCGAGAACCCTCACCAGCGCGGAGCCTTCTATCGGGAGACCACCCATCGCACACGGTCGCTCGCGGATGCCGAGCTGATCCAGGGCCCGGAGCCGACCTTCAACGACCTCATCGACCTCGATGCCGCCTACCGCATGGCCTCCGACTTCGCCTCTCCCACCTGCGCCATCACCAAGCAACGCACGCCGGTCGGGCTGGCCTCACATGACGAGGGCAGGGAGGCTTATCGGCGCGCGCTGGCCGGTGATCCGGTGACCGCGTACGGCGCGGTGGTGGCCTTCAACCGCGAAGTCGACGAGGCCATCGCTCGCGACCTGGTACTGAACCCCTTCGAGGCTGTGGCGGCGCCGGCCTACTCCGAGGGCGCCAAGGCGCTGCTTTCGGGCCGGCCGGAGCTGGCCGCGCTGAAGGTGCCCCTGCCGCCGGCGAACGGCCTCTCCGACTACGGCATCGCCGAGCTCGACTTCCATCGTATCGAGGGCGGGCTGTTGGTGGAGACGAAGGACGCGCTGGAGGTCGACCATTCACAGCTCAACGTCGTCACGCGGCGGCGGCCGACGCTCGAGGAGCTGACCGACCTGATGTTCGCCTGGCGCGCCGTGCGGCACGGTCCCAGCCTCGCCGTCGTGGTGGCCAGGGGCGCGCAGCTGGTGGGCGTGGGGGCCGGGCAGTCCAGCCGGCTGACGGCCACCGAGATCGCGTTGCACCGTGCGTCCGCTCGCGCGCCGCGTTCGGTGCTGGCGTCAGACGCCTATTTCCCCTTTGGCGACGCCATCGCGCTGGCGGCCGAGCGTGGGGTGACTGCCATCATCCAGCCGGGCGGCTCCGTGCGCGACCAGATGGCCATCGAGATCGCCGACCGGCACCACCTGGCCATGGTCTTCACCGGGCGGCGACACTTCCGTCACTAGGAGCCATGGACCCGGATGCAGCCGGGGGCGTGTACCAGGCGGCGCGGTCCAGCCGGATCCGTCCTTGCCATGCCCGCGGTTCCAGCCGGATCCGTCCTTGCCATGCCCGCGGTGACTGAGTCGACGCTGGCGATGGTCGCTGATGCCACCGGTGATTGATGCGGCAGCGCTGATCCCCGCGCGATGCCGCGCATGACTCGACAGGCAGCCCTGCCAGGCAACCTATGCCGCTCGTGCCTAGGTCGATCGGCGTCGGTGCCGACTCAGGCGCCCGGGGAATGAGCGTCGCGGCAGAGCGGATCGAGCTGGCGTCGGTGCCGATGCAGGCGCCCGGGGAATGAGCGTCGTGGTAGAGCGGATCGACGTGCGCGCCGTGGCCGAGCGGATCGACATGCACGACCGCACCACGAGCCAGGTGTCGGCAGCGTGCTTCAGGAGGGCGCATCGACCCAGTGGC
>DATHSE010000008.1:0-7089 GCA_035464455.1 Anaerolineae bacterium
TCGGGACAGGCCCGCGCCGGGCCTTCATCGTCGAGGCAGGGCGACGCCGCTACCGCCTGGTGCACCTGCTGCGTGACCGCCGCTGGACGGTGGAGGAGCTGGCGGCCAACCGTCCTGCGTGGGCCGAGGCAGCCTGAATCGCCCCGTCGGAAGGGCCGTCCGACCCGCGAGCGCCGCCTCTCCAGCGTGCGAGAATGCGGACGATGACCGAATCCGCTGGTTCCGCTGCCGCCGCCTCGCTCGACGCATTCAGCGAAGCTCTCGCCTCCGAGCAACCGACTCCCGGCGGCGGTGCCGCCGCCGCAGTGACGGCGACCCTGGCAGCCAGCCTCACCGCCATGGTGGTGCGCCTGTCGCTCACCCGCCCCGACTATTCCGCGCACGCGGAACTCCATACCGAGGCACTCGCCGCCTCGGATGCCGCACGCCACCGGTTCCTCGACCTGGCTGACGAGGACGCGCGCGCCTACGCAGCCTACCTGCGCGCTCGAGGCATGCCGCGTGCCACTGAAGCCGAGCGGGTGGCACGCGAGCAGGCCACTCGCGCGGCCGCCCGGGTGGCGACCGAGGTGCCGCTGGTCATCGTGAAGGCCTGTCACTCGCAGATCGCCCTTGTCGAACGTCTCGCTGGTCGCACCAACCGCCACGCGGCCAGTGACCTCGAGGTAGCTGCACTCCTGCTCGAGGCAGCTGCCCGTGCAGCGGCTGCCAACGTGGTGGTCAACCTCGGCTCGGTGGGAGACGAGGGCTTCGCCGGAGCGGTCAGGGCTGAGCTGGGCCAGCGCTTGCAGCACATCCAGAGCACGGCGGACCGCGCACGTGAGCGCCTGGCCAAGGGCAGCCTGCGCCGGCCGGAGGGGGATGCATGAGCGGGCGCGGTCACGCCCGCATCCTCGACGGAAAGGCCATCGCGGCGCAGATCCACGCGGAGACGAGTCGCGAGCTCGAGACGCTGACCGTCGCTCGAGGGTCGGTCCCCGAGGTGCGTGTCGTGCTCTGCGGCAACGACCCCGCGTCGGCGGTCTACGCGCGCCGCATCCTGAAGACCGCGGAACGCGTCGGTTCGCGTGGTGAACTCATCGAGCTGGGCGCCGATAGCACCACGGAGTCCGTGCGTGACACGTTGCGAGTCCTCAACGACGACCCGCGCGTCGCTGGCGTGATCCTGCAGCTGCCGCTGCCGCGTGGGCTCGATGCCCGCCACATCATCGAGGCGCTCGACCCGCTGAAGGATCTCGACGGCATCCATCCCCAGAATGCCGGCCTCATCGCGCGTGGTGAGGATGGCTTCGCTCCCTCCTGCGCCGAAGCGGCCCTCCAGATCCTGCGGCGATCGCAGATCCCCATCGCAGGTCGCCCTACGGTCGTGATCGGTCGCAGCAATGTCGTGGGCAAGCCTGCGCAGCTCCTGCTCATCGGCCAGGATGCCACCGTCACGGTCTGCCATCGCCAGACCCGCGATCTGGTTGCCCGTGTTCGAGCGGCAGAGATCGTGATCGTCGCTGCCGGCGTGCCCGCTCTCATCTCCGGCGATGCCATCATGCCGGGTGCGGTCGTCATCGACTGCGGCATCAACGTCGACGCGGGTGGCGATGTCCGCGGCGACGTCGACTTCGACTCGGTCGTACCGGTCGCCGGTGCCATCACGCCCGTTCCGGGGGGCGTCGGGCCTGTGACCAACGCCGTGCTGCTGAACCACCTCGCCCGCGCCGCGCGCGCCCAGCTCGCCACGGTCCTCCCCGTTGCCGCCATGGAGAACGCCTGAATGCCCATGCCCAGCAGTCTTGAGATCGCCCAGCGGGCTCGACTACGTCCCGTCGCCGAGATCGCTGCCGACATGGGGCTCCTGCCTGACGAGGTCGAACTCTACGGTCGCGACAAGGCCAAGGTGCGCCTCGAGGCCCTCGACAGGCTGGCGGACCGCCCGGATGGTCGAGAGATCATCGTCACGGCCATCACGCCGACGCCGCTCGGCGAGGGCAAGACCACCACGACCATCGGACTCGCCCAGGGTCTGAACCGCATCGGCGTCAAGACAGCAGTAGCGATCCGTCAACCCTCGCTTGGGCCGGTCTTCGGCATCAAGGGTGGTGGCGCTGGCGGTGGGTACAGCCAGGTGCTCCCCATGGAGGACATCAACCTCCACTTCACCGGCGACATCCATGCTGTCAGCGCAGCCCACGACCTGGCCGCGGCGTTCCTCGACAACCACATCGCCCGAGGCAACGAACTTGATATCGACACCGCCAGCATCCGATGGCCACGCGTGCTGGATGTCAATGATCGCGCGCTCCGGAGCGTGCGTCTGAGCCTCGACGAGAAGATCGGCATCGAGCGCGAGAGCGAGTTCCACATCACCGCCGCGTCTGAAGTCATGGCGATCCTTGCCTTGGCTAACGATCTGCAGGACCTGCGCGCACGACTGGCCCGCGTGATCGTCGCCCAAAGTAGGCATGGGACGGCCGTGACACTCGGCCAGCTCAAGGTAGCCGGCGCCATGACCGTGCTGCTGCGTGACGCCATCAAGCCTAATCTCGTGCAGACCGTCGAGGGTGGACCGGCCTTCGTCCACGCGGGCCCCTTCGCCAACATCGCCCACGGCAACTCGTCGGTCGTAGCGGACCGCCTGGCGCTCAAGCTCAACGACGTCGTCTGCACCGAAGGTGGGTTCGCCTCGGATATGGGCCTGCAGAAGTTCGTCGATATCAAGTGCCGCATCTCTGGCCTTCGGCCATCAGCCGCCGTCGTGGTCGCCACCATCCGTGCGCTCAAGATGCACGGCGGGGTCGGCAGCATCGTGGCTGGCAAGCCGCTGGACCCGGCGTTGCTCGAGGAGGACCCCCGGGCCGTGCGCCGCGGTGCGGAGAACCTGCGCCAGCACATCAGCATCGTGGGCAACTACCGCATCCCCGCCATCGTCGCCATCAACAGCTTCCCCACCGACCACGAGTCTGAGATCGAGGTCGTGAAGGAGATCGCGCGTGAGGCCGGGGCCGAGGATGTCGTCGTCAGCCATCACTTCAGCCAGGGCGGCGCCGGCGCCGAAGACCTCGCGCGTGCTGTCTGGGCCGCGGCCCAGAAGGGCGCGCCCGGGTTCCGCTTCCTGTCGCGAGACGGGGCGTCCCTGCACGAGCAGATCGAGGATATCGCTACCCGCGTGTACGGTGCGGACGGGGTGGACTTCGCACCCCAGGCGGAGGCGGCCATCGCCGCCATCGAGGGGCTCGGCTACGGCGGGCTGCCGGTGTGCATGGCCAAGACGCAGTCGTCACTCACGCACGATCCGGCGCTCAAGGGTCGCCCTACCGGCTGGCGCCTGCCCATCCGCGACGCTCGGCTCTTCGGCGGCGCGGGCTTCGTCACCGCCTACTGCGGCGACATGATGACGATGCCCGGTCTGCCCACGCATCCTGCCGGTGAGGACGTCGACATCGACGAGC
The DNA here is from genome assembly GCA_035464455.1 of Anaerolineae bacterium. Classification (GTDB taxonomy): domain Bacteria; phylum Chloroflexota; class Limnocylindria; order Limnocylindrales; family CSP1-4; genus JAFMJV01. Next base: position 3,441 of record DATHSE010000008.1, read on the forward strand.
ACGGACGCGTCGTCGGACTCTTCTAGGCTCCCGGGCCTCGACCGAAACCGAGCGTCAGCCTCCGCGAGCCACCCACAGGGCCAGGGCCACCAGCAGGCCTGCGATGGAGCCGGCGATGGCGTACGCCCAGGTGGTCACATCGACCGGGCCCAGCGGCGTGCCAGCGGGCTCGTGGCCGTCCCCCGGCACATGGTGGTCATGGTCGTCGGCGCTCATGTTCGCGGTATCGGCATCTGACACGGCCCCAGTATCCGTCATCGTCAAGGCTGTAGCGCATCGGTGACCAGGTCCTCCACCGTCAGCTCCGGCGCCACGACCGAGTCGGGCAGTGAGCTCATGATGGCGATCCCCGACCGCCAGGCCTCGCGGTCCACGCTGCCGAGTCCATGTTGGGCGGTGTGCTCGCTGGTCCACGCACCGATGGTGGCCTGCAGCACGGCCATCTGCGTGTCGGGATCACCCGCGAGCTCAGGTACGCGTGCGAACGCCGCATCGAGGCCCAGCTGCGGGTCGGCAGCGATGTCCGCCATCGCCCGCACGGTCGCCGCGGCGAACGCCCGCACGGCCTCGCCCTTCGCCTCCAGCGTCCGGCGCCCGACGACGAGACCTGGCCCCGGCAGGCGCGCCACGTCGTAGACGCTCAGCACGTTCACGTCCAGCCCTTGCAGCCGCAGCTGGACAGGTTCGTTGGTGACGAAGCCGGTGGCAGCATCGACCTGTCCCTGCGCCACGGCCACGCTCTGGCCGAAGTCCGGATAGGTCACGATCTCGACGTCCTCAGGGCTCAGACCGGCCGCCTGGAGCAGCGCCTGCAGTGCTACCCAGGACGATCCGAAGCGACCTGGAACACCGATCGACCTGCCGGCCAGGTCGGCTGCCGACTCGATCCCGGACTCGGCCAGCGAGAAGACGACGTTGGGATCCCGCGCGTAGATGGTGGCGCCGTAGACGACAGGGATGCCCTGGCTCACGGCGGGGATGACGCTTGTGCCGTCGGCCATGCCGATGTCGACCGCCCCCTGTGCGAGCAGGGTGATGAGCTCGGGGTCGATCTTGTTCTGGAACGTCACGTCCAGCCCGGCCTCTTCGTAGTAGCCGGCCTCTTCGGCCAGGTAGAACTGGGCGAACTGCACACTGGGGATGTACCCCAGCCCGACGGTGAGCGGGGTGGTCACGGTCTCTGCCGGCTCGTTCGACTGCGCCCCTGCTCCGGCTGCGCCGAGGACCAGCGATACGGCCAGGAGCAACGTCGAACCAGCGAACAGGCGAGTAGGTGGGAGAGCGCGACACGCGGACATGGGACCTTCCTTCTCGGCTTATGGATGGCTTCGGACGAGTCGCCGCTCGATGACGACGACCAGCAGGTAAAGCACGATGCCCATCAGGGCGATGGTGAACAGGGTGGCGAACATCAGCGGGATGTCGAACATGCTGCCGCGGGCAAGGTTGATCAGCACCCCCAGCCCCCGGTCGCCGCCGGCCCACTCAGCCACGATCGCGCCGACGACGGCCAGCGTGACGCCGATGCGCAAGCTGCCCAGGATCTGCGGCAGCGCCGATGGCACTTCGATCCGGGTCAGCCGTTGTCGGCGCGTGGCGCGCAGGCTGCGGCCGAGCTCGATGAGCTTGGGGTCGACTGAACGGATGCCGACCATCGTGCCGACGGCGATGGGAAAGAAGCAGATGAGGGCACAGATCAGCACGCGACTACCCAGGCCAGTGCCGAACCAGAGCGCGATGAGCGGTGCCAGCGCCAGGATCGGGGTGGCCTGCGCCGCCACGATGTATGGCGACAGCATGCGAGCCGCCAATCGAGATCGCGCCAGCAGGATGCCGGTGAGGATGCCGGCGCTGGCGCCGGCAGCGAGTCCGAGCAAGACCTCTGCCAGCGTGGTGAGGAAGTGTGGACCGATGGTGCCCTCGAGCCAGCCACTCGCGAAGCGCTCGGCTACCACCTTCGGACCCGGCAGGATGTAGGTCGGATAACCGCCCAGGCCGACGATGGCGGCCCAGCCGACCACGAAGATCAGTGCGGCGGCCACCACCGGTACACTTTCTCGCAGCAGCCGTTGCCACCGCGGACGCTGCTCGGGGCTCATGCTGCCAGCTCCGCGTCTTCAGCCCTCGCCAACACGCGCCGCACCTCATCGGCGGCCGCCCCGAACATCTGGGCCCCGGAACCCGTAAGGCTGCGGGGCCGGGGTGCGGCCACCGGGACCTCGGCCACGATGCGGCCCGGCCGCTGCGACATCACCAGCACGCGGTCCGCGACGAACACGGCCTCTGGGATGCTGTGCGTCACCAGCACGATGGTGGTTCCCGTCCTGCCCCACAGCGAGAGCAGCTCACTGTCCAGCCGCTCGCGTGTCATCGCGTCGAGCGCACTGAAGGGTTCGTCGAGGAGCAGCACGTCCGGCTCGGGCGCCAGGGCGCGAGCCAGCGCCGCTCGCTGTGCCATGCCGCCCGACAGCTGGTCCGGATAGGCTGCGCTGAATGTCTCCATGCCAGTCAGCTGCAGCGCCGCCCGTGCCCGCGCCTCTCGCTCGTCACGCTTGACCCCGGCCAGCTCCAGCGGCAACGCAACGTTCGAGAGCACGTCGCGCCACGGCAGCAGGCGCGGCTCCTGGAAGACCAGGCCCAGGCGAGGATCGACCCCCGCCACCGTGGAGTCGTACGCCAGCACCGTTCCGTGATCGGGCGGCAGGAGGCCGCTGATGACGCGCAGCAACGTGGACTTGCCGCAACCGTTCGGTCCCACGATGGCGACGATCTCGCGCTCTGCGACGCGCACGTCGACGTCCTTGAGCGCGATCAAGCGTGAGCCATCGAGGTCGAAGCTGCGAGAGACTCCGCGGAGCTCGATGGCGTCCAACTCTTGTGCCTCCGGCCACACCGTCGAGGCATCGGAAGAGAAGGCCAGCGTAGTTGCCCTGTGCTGGGCGCCCAAGCTCGAAAGCGACCATAGGCCGACACGAGATCGGCGGTCGCCTCGCTCCTTCTCTCATCCGGACTATGACCGTCGGCTCCCTGCGAGGGATCCACCGCCACCGCGTGGTGTGCGGGTCGTGGGCTGGTGGCAGGACGGACGTCTGCATACCACCGACCACCGGTAGGGGATTTCACCCGACCCCGAAGGCGAGGCTTCTATGTGCGTGATGTCGCTCGACTATAGCAGCGGCTCGCCTGTTCCTCGGATGGTGCGTTGGTCACATCCTGCAGGGGCCGAACGATCGCCTGCAGGTTCACCGGTTCTGGGGCATCCTGTGGCCGCAATGATGCACCGCTCGACCCCAGTCGGCATCCTCGTCCTTGCGCTCGCAGGCCTCATCGCCGTTGGCTGCAGCGCCCCGACCACTGCCGTGCTCCAAGCCCTGCTCGTCCCCGCGGCGGCGCCTGAGTCCTCGCCGGCCGTCAGCGCCGCAGACCCTGCCGAGGTCGGTACCGCGGCGGCGACGTGGTGGCCGCACCCCGAGGGTTATGCCATGGAGCTGCCCGCGGGATGGTCGAGCATGGCCGTCGCATCGGACCAGACCGACGAGTTGATCGCGACGGTCGCAATCAGCCTGCCTGGTCTCGCCAGCCGCATCAGCGAGGTCATCGACGGCACGCAGGGGCGCATCAGCGCCATCGCGGCCGGTCCGGTGCTCGA
>DATHSE010000009.1:0-3260 GCA_035464455.1 Anaerolineae bacterium
ACTCGCGGTACGAACGCACCGCGGTCACGGTCGCCTCGCGGTTGCGGGCGGCGCTGAAGCCGTTGGCGCGACCGGCGATGACGACGCTGGCGGCGAGCCGCTTGACATCCCACTCCCAGGGGGCCGGCAGCGTCTCGTCGAAGTCGTTGGCATCGAAGACGAGGCGGCGCTCCGGAGAGGCGAAGAGGCCGAAGTTGGAGATGTGGGCGTCGCCGCAGGCCTGCACGACGATGTCCGACCGCGGAGTGTCCGCGAGGTCGAGGGCCATCACGGCGGGAGTGCCGCGGTAGTAGGCGAAGGGCGACTCGGCCATGCGTGCGTGGCGCAGGGGCAGCAGCTCAGGCAGTCGATCGGACTCCTGGAGCTCGAGGATGGCGATCGGGTCGCGGTCGGCTCGAAGTTCGAAGGCGGCGTGGCTCACTCGCGGTACCCGCTTGCGGACGAGGCGGCCCTGCGCCACGCGCACCGATGGGTGCACCCAGGGCCTGGCCGTCCAGGTATCTCCGGCGGGTGGCTCCGGTGCCCACGCTTGCTCGTACGTGACCGGCTTGTCAGCCTTGCGGACCATGATCTCCACCTTTCTGGACGGCGTCGACTCGAGCGATGGCGGCTCGCCTTCGCCGCTTGAGGCAGGGCCATGCTGGAGGGATGAGGCGCCTTCCGCCTCATCCATCGCGGGTGATGACCGTGGGCCGGCTCACTCCTACTGTTCGGTTCGACGAAGCCTGCGTGAGCGCGCGAAGGCGTGAACGAGCGCGGGTCCGCCTCGTGCGGCGCAGAAGAGCAGTTGGAGGTGCCGGATGGACGTGATGAAGGAGGCCCAGCGCCTGGCCAGCCTAGCCACGGTCTTCGTGTGGCTGGGTTGGCTCGCCATCGTGTGGGCGCTCATCGCCGGAGTGCTGTGGTGGATCGACGTGGCGTCGAAGGATGCCTTCGATCTCCTCGAGGCGTTCGCTCTCTCGTCGGCTGCCATCGCGGCCCCACTCATGCTCGGCATCATCGTGGCCTCGCTCGGTCACGCACTGCGGCTCTTCGCGATGTACGTCGCGAGCAGGTCCGCCTGAGCAGCCATCGAGCAGCCAGCACGACGGCTGTCACCCATAGCGGAGGTATCACCCATGTCCACCATGCCCATCTCGGTGGGGCCCGTCGACTTCTTCGCCCTGCGATTTGCCGGGAACAACTTCCGGGGAGAGATCATCCCGGCCATCCAGGAGCTCGTCGACGCCGGCACCATCCGTGTCATCGACATCCTCTTCGCGGTGAAGGAGGGTGATGCAGACGTGCGTGTCCTCGAGCTGCAGGAGATCCCGAGCGACGTCTTCTCGCGTTTCGACCCGGTCGTGGACGAGATCACCGGCCTCATGACGCCTGATGACGTGCGTCACCTGTCGGCCGGCCTGGCTCCCGACTCCACGATGGCCCTGCTGCTCTTCGAGAACACCTGGGCGCGCAAGGTGGCCGACGCCATCCAGGCTGCTGACGGGGAGGTCCTCCTCTTCGAGCGCATCCCGCGCACGGTCGTGCAGGAGCTGATCGCCGAGCGCGAACAGCTCCTTGCCGAAGGCGCATCGGCCTGATCCCCACCGGTCCATCCACACCCAGGAGGTATTCAAGATGATGATGCGACGAGCGATGCGCCCCGGGCGGGGCGTGGTCGGCGCCGTGGCTACCACGGCCGTCGTGGCAGGCACGGCTGGAGCGGTCCACCACCACCAGGAGAAGAAGTGGGCCAACCAGGCGGCTGAGCAGGAGGCCCAGCAGCAGGCCCAGACGCAGGCGCAGATGGAGGCCCAGCAGGCGCAGGCTGCTGCTGCCGCCGCCGCTGCTCCTGCCGCCGCGGCGGCAGCACCGGCCGGCGGTGGCGATGACATGATGGGACAGCTCAACCAGTTGGCTCAGCTGCACCAGGCCGGCGTCCTCACCGACGAGGAGTTCACCGCCGCCAAGGCCAAGCTGCTGGCCTGACCAGGGCTACATCTCGGTCCAGACGCGGCCGTCGGGCCTGATCGCCCAACGGCCGCGCGCTGGTCTTCGGCATCGAGCTCGGCGATGCGGGTGAGGGAGGGTGACGTGAGCTTCATCGGGCGGACCGTGAACCTGTATCGGACGCAGGTCGAGCTGCTGTGGCAGTGGCGGCCCGGCCGTCGGGCCCTCATCAAGCGCACGCTCGTCGCGCTGGTCGCCAGCGTCATCGCCTTCAACATCACCGCCTGGCTGTTGCCGCAGCTCGACATCAACGAGCTCGGCGGCGGCCTCGTCGCAGTCATCGTCATCGCGATTCTCAACCTGCTCGTGCGCCCGGTGATCCTCGGCCTGGTGGCCAGCCGCTCCGTGGTTGCGCTGGTGGTCCTGACGCTGCTCTTCCAGGCCGCCGTCATCTTGGTGCTAGGGCGGCTCGTGCCGGCCGTGACCGTTGGGGGCGGCATCCTGGGCGCGCTCATCGTCTCCTTCGTCTTTGGTGGTCTCACCGGGGCCATCGGCCTGGTCTTCGGGCTGGATGAGGACGAGTCCTACTACGGGACGCTGGTTCGCACGCTCGCCAGTCGCCGCCCCGACGTCATCCACAGCGACGAGCCCGGTCTCGTTATCCTCCAGCTCGACGGGTTGTCGCACGACGTGCTTTCGCACTCGTTGCGCGCCGGTCGTGTTCCCGAGATCTCTCGCTGGGTCCGGTCCGGGACACACCGTCTCGCCCACTGGGAAGCGCTGCTGCCCTCCACCACGCCTGCCAGCCAGGCCGGCATCCTGCATGGCAACAACGACGGCATCCCCAACTTCCGCTGGCTGGAGAAGAACACGGGTCGGATCCTGGTGGCCAACCATCCTGAGGACGCCACCGAGATCGAGCGCCGTGTCTCCAACGGTGAGGGCCTGCTCTCGCCAGGTGGCACGAGCATCAGCAACATCTTCACCGGAGACGGCGACCGCGCCTTCCTGGTGATGTCCACCATCAAGGTCAAGGAGCGCGGCCTGGGCGACAGCGATGCCTTCGCCTGGTTCTTCGTCTCCCCCTACAACTACGTGAACATGATCGTTCGCTACTTCGGCGAGGTGGTCAAGGAACGCGTCCAGTCTTCGCGCCAGCAGCGGGCCGGCATCGTGCCCCACATGGGCCATCACCGCGGATTCCCGTATCCACTCGTGCGGGCCGCCACCAACGTGGCGCTGCGCTCGCTGGGCACCTCGCTGATCATCCAGGAGATGCTGCGCGGTACGCCGGTCATCTACATGGACTACACCGACTACGACGAGATCGC
>DATHSE010000010.1:0-6834 GCA_035464455.1 Anaerolineae bacterium
CCCCTGGCACGCAGCTGCGTGTACTCATTGGGCTCGCGCACGTCGACGATGAGAGCACCGACGCCATCCTGGCCCTGCATCTCGGCGGCTTGCTGCACGGTGACGGCGGGTACGCCGCCGCCCATCAGATTGCGGAAGAACGACATCGCTACTCCAACTCGATCAGGGGTTTGCGGCCGGCGATGCCGGCGTCAAGCTCATGCCAGAAGGCGATCTCGTCCTCGCCCAGCTTCCAGCACAGCCAGATGGGCCGGCCGCTGGCTAGGGCGGGGAAGTCGACCAGGCCGGTGCCGATGTCGCGCAGCGAGATGCCCCAGGCATCGATCTGCCGCACCGACCGCTCCATCCGCCGCACGATGTCGGTCAGGCGATCCCGCTCGCGTTCGCGGCCGGCCTGGGCCTGCTCGCCGTCGGCGGCATGGTCGGCCTCGAGCTGCTCGAGGCGCGCTCGGATGGCCACGATGGCGTAGCGATCGTCGCGCAGCGCGGTCAGCAGGGGGCGCAGCTCGCGGACGCGCTCGTTGGCGGCAGCAAGGTCGTAGTAGGCGGGCACGACGGCGATTCTCGCATGCGAGGCGGGTTCGCTTCAGGAGAGGAAGGCGAAGGCATCTGTCAGGGTCCGACGGGCGCAACGTGGGAGTCTCCGGACGCTACAGTCCGCCCATGACGATGGCCGGGGGCCGCTCATGAAGATGGCCGGGCGCACCGACCGACTCGGCAGCGAGTCGGCCTTCGAGGCCGGCGCCAGAGCGCATGCCCTGCGCGACGCCGGTCGCGACATCATCAGCCTCCACATCGGCGAACCCGACTTCGAGACCCCGGCCAACATCGTCGAGGCCGCCCGGCGTGCCCTCGCCGACGGCCAGACGCACTACGCGCCGCCGCTGGGCGTGCCGGCCTTCCGCGAAGCCATCGCTGCCGACTTCAGCCGCCGCCACGGGGTGGAGGTCAGTTCCGACCGTGTGGTGGTCACGCCCGGCGCCAAGCCGGTCATGTCGTTCGCGCTCATGGCGCTGGTGGAACCCGGCGACGAGGTCATCCTGCCCGACCCGGGCTTTCCCATCTACGGATCGATGACCCGCTTCATGGGTGCCACCCCGGTGCCGATCCCGCTGCGCATGGAGAACGAGTTCCGGCTGGACCTCGATGAGCTGCGTGCCCTGGTGTCGCCCCGCACACGGATGCTCATCATCAACAGCCCGCACAATCCCACCGGTTCGATGCTGACGCAGCACGACCTGGAGGGCATCGCAGCCATCGCCATGGCCCACGACCTGGTGGTGCTGGCCGATGAGATCTACGGCCGACTCGTCCACGAGGGTGAGCATCACTCCATCCTGGCCATCGAGGGCATGGCCGAGCGCACCATCGTGCTGGACGGCCTCTCCAAGACGTACGCCATGACCGGCTGGCGCCTGGGCTGGGGCATCCTGCCGCCGCCGCTGGTCCCGGTCTTCGAGCGCCTGCTCATCAACACCGTCTCCTGCACGGCCACCTATGCGCAGGCCGCCGGCGCCGAGGCGCTGCTGGGACCGCAGGATGCGGTGGAGGCGATGGCCGCCGAGTTCCGGGCGCGACGCTCGCTTCTCGTCGATGGCCTCGCTGCCCTGCCCGGGGTCCGCGTCCTCATGCCCCCCGGCGCGTTCTACGCCTTCCCCGATGTGCGCGACACCGGCCTGTCTGGTGCGGCGATGGCCGATCGGCTGCTCACCGAGGCCGGGGTCTGCCTCCTCCCGGGCACAGCCTTCGGACGGATCGCGACCAGCAGCCTGCGGGTGTCCTACGCCAACTCGCAGGTGAACCTGCGCCGCGCGCTGGACCGGATGGCGCGCTTCCTGGCCGACGCCGTCGACGGCGCGGGCCCCGGGGCGCGGGCCCTCCGGTAGCGTCTGCGCGGCGACGTCGCCGGCTGCCCGGCCACTGCCGCGACGATCGCGCGGACCGGTCTGCTGCGCTGCATACTCGGCCGGTCGAGCGTCCCACCGAACCGAGGCCAGATCCAGATGACCGCCGCAACCCAGGCAGACCCCGCGACCAGGCAGCGACGCTGGCCCTGGCTGCGGCCGCTTCTCGTCCGTGGCCTCATCAACGCCATCACCCTGATGCTGGTGCTGCTGGTCCTCAGCCTCATCCGTCTGCCCGGGCAGAGCGCTGGTGGGCGCTACGTCCTTGACGAGCCGCTGCTCGAGATCGGCAACGCCGGGTTCCTCGACTTCTTCATCATCGGCCTCTCCCTGGCCATCGTCAGTGCCCTCGTGCGGCCGGCGCTCACGGCGCTCACGGGTTCGCTCATCTTCCGGACGTACGGGCTCATCGTCCTGGTCATCAACGTCATCGTCTTCTGGCTGGCCATCGAGCTCGCGGCCGTCGTCACGGACATCGAGGTGGGACTGCCGGATCCACGCTTGGTGTGGCTCTTCGTGGTCGCCCTGGGTATCTCGCTGGTGCTGTTGGCCGTCGAGACCCTCCTCGGGCTCAACCGCCCACGCCTGCAGGATGCCGGCGAGGAGCAGCTGCTCTGGCGACTGCTTGACCGGTTGCCGCATTCGGGCCGCAGCCAGTTCGTGGAGAACCTGCGCCTGACCCAGGTCCGCCAGATCTTCGTGCAGTACGGCCTGGACATCTCATTGGCGGGGACCCCGCTGGGACGCTTCCGCGGCGTCGCCGACCGCCTGCTGGGCCGCGATCCGGACGAGTTCGACGCGCTTGCGACGCCGGCCAAGGTGCGCCTCATGCTGCAGCAGCTGGGGCCGACCTATGTGAAGGTCGGCCAGATGGTCTCCAGCCGTGCGGACGTCCTGCCCGAGGCCTGGCGCACGGAGCTGGACAAGCTCCAGAGCACCGTGCCGCCGTTCCCCTATGAGCAGGTCGAGGCCATCGTCCGAGCGGAGCTGGGCGTGCCGCCTGACACCCTCTTCACCTCCTTCGAACGGGAGCCGCTGGGCGCCGCCTCGCTGGCGCAGGTGCACCGGGCGACGCTGCCCGATGGCAGCGAGGTGGTGGTCAAGGTGCAGCGGCCCAACGTGCAGGCCATGGTGCGGGCTGACCTGGGCAACATGGAGGACCTGGCTCATCAGGCCGAGCGCCGCATCTCGATGGCGCGGACGATGAACCTGGCAGCCATGATCCACGAGTTCGGTGAGGGTGTCCTGACCGAGCTCGACTACCGCGTCGAGGCCTACCACGCCCTCCGCCTGGCCGAGGTGGTCGATGGCATCGAGGGCATCCACGTCCCCCGGGTCCACCTCGAGCGGAGCACGAGCCGGGTCATCACCATGGACTTCGTGCGCGGCGTCAAGGCCACGGACCTGGCCGCCCTGGACGCGGCCGGTGTCGATCGGGACCTGGTGGCGCGGCGCTTCCTGCGGGCCATGATCAAGCAGGTCCTCGTGGATGGCTTCTTCCACGGCGACCCGCATCCCGGCAACATCGTCATCGATCCCGCGACCGGCTCGCTGACGTTCCTGGACCTTGGGCTCGTGGGTGAGCTCGATAGCGGCCGGCGGCTCCAGCTGCTGGGCCTCATGTGGTCGCTACGTGAGCGCGACCCGGACGGCCTGGCGACGGCGGTGCTCGGCCTCTGCGAGCGCAGCGGCCCGGTGAATGAGGACGCCTTCCGCAGCGACGTCCGCCGCCTCGTCTACCAGCACTGGATCTACGGTTCCAGCGACTTCTCGCGCCTCATGTCCGCCATGTTCCGCGTGCTCGCCAGCCACGGCCTGCGACTGGACCAGGCTCTGACGCTGGCCGTCAAGTCGCTCGTCCAGGCCGAGGAGCTGGTGCGAACCCTGAGCCCGCGCCTGCCCCTCGTCGACACCGGCTACGAGGAGGCGCGCGAGCTCCTCGAGGCGGAGTTCACCCTCGACCGCATCCTGGACATGGCCAAGGCAGAGGCGACCGCCACTGCCATGGAGATCGGGCGTCGCATCCCCTCCCTGCGCTCGGCCACCGTCAGCTGGCTGGACCAGTACCAGCGCGGGAAGTTCGTCGTCACGCTTGACACCAGCGACCTGCAGAAGGGGCTCACCTCGGTGGGCTCGGTGAGCCGCAACCTGACGGTCGGCCTCATCGTTGCCGGCCAGCTCATCGCCGTCGCGCTGGTGCTCGCGGTGATCGTCCTGAGCGGCTCCCTCAGCGACGAGATCGTCGCCATCGCCGTGGCCGCGTTCGCCGGGTTCCTGGCCTTCAGCGTGCTGATGGTTCGCCGCGTCTCGAGAGCGCCCGAGTGACGCGGAAAACGCCACAGTGAAGCGGAGAGCGCCCCGTTCAGCCTAGGCGTCCTGGCCCACGGCCTTGCGTCGGAGGGTATCCAGGATGAGCTGTGCGATGGCGTCGCCGGCCAGATCATCGGTGTCAATGGTGAGGGTCGCGATCTCTCGGTAGATGGCATCTCGCTCCGCGTGCCGGGCACGCAGCCAGTCGAGGTCGGTGGCGTCTCCCCGCCGACCGGCTCCCGTCCCGATGCGCGCTCGCAGCGTCTCCGTCCGGGCCCGCAGGTAGACCACGGCAGGTGCCGCACGAAGGAGGGCCTGTGACCGCGGGTCAGCCGCGACCCAGGCGGCCACGCTCAGGATGAGCGGTGGCGGCATCGTCAGCGCGTAGCGCAGGGCATCGGCCTCAGCCCGATGCAGCGCAGCCTCGCCGTCGGTGGCATCGATCTCCTCGGCCGCACGCCCGGTGAACGCGCGGACCAGCTCGTCGTTGTCCAGGTAGCGCCAGCCCGTGCGCTCAGCCAGTGCCCGGCCCACGGTCGATTTCCCGCAGCCCATCATGCCGATGAGCACGATGGTGGCGGGCGTCAGAGTCGGCACCGCCCGACTGTACGGCATCGGGATCAGGCCAAGATCGGCGCCCGCCATCCGACGGCAGGGACCTGCCGTACGGGGGGCGGAGCTGGCCCGAGGGGCGCGACCGGCCCTAGACTTGGCTACGTGATATTCATCCGTCTCGCCGGCCTCTTCTTCGCCATCGTCCAGATCACGCTGGTGCTGCGCCTGGCGCTGCCGTTCGTGGAGGTGCCCGCGGGTCTCGTCGAGTACGTTCCGCCGCTGCTGGACGTCACCGACCTGTGGCTGCTACCGGTCGAGGTCATCGCCGAGCGCTTCGAGATCACCGGCCTCGCCCAGGACCTTGCCGAGGTGGGCGGCGGCAGCATCAGCGGTCCGCAGGAGTTCGAGCCCGTCGTGCTGGTGGCCATGCTCTTCTGGGGTCTGGCTGCGTGGTTCTCGCTGTTCGTGTTGCGCCTGGTCTTCCGACCGGCAGGCTAGCGGGCGGCGGACGTCCCCGCGGACTGGTAGCTGCCGGCATGGCTCAGGACCCGCTGGAGCTCCTCCGAATAGGTGCGCCCAGCCATGGTTCGGCTGAGCCACTCGACGTAGTTGCGGTCGTATGCCGCTACCTGCGCCAGTGCCCAGCCGCGATAGCGACCGAACGACAGGATCCTGCCCGAGGCCGGCGGGTACGGCGGCGGCGGTCCAGCTTCGCCGTAGGAGGCGGAGGCGGGGGTCGGCTCGGACTGCGAACGGACTGCCCAGGTGCCAGCCTCGTACTTGAGGTTCGTGGCGCCCGGCATCGACGGTCGCGGGTGGCCGACCACCTGTCCGTCCCTGGACTTGCCCAGGATCTCGTCGTAGCGGGCACGCTTCTCCTCGTGGCTGAGGATGGCGTAGGCATCGTTGATCTGGGCCATCTTGCCGGCACCCTCCGGTCCGGCATGGTCGGGGTGATACTGCTTGGCCAGCGCACGATAGACCGCGTTGATCACCTCGATCGTCGCAGTCGGATGCAGCATCAGCACTTCGTAGAGCGTCCGCTCGGCCACGTGGTGACTGTAGCGGGCGCAACGCGACCGTCGTACTAATCCTTTGGTCATGCAGCCACTGCACCGCAGCGGTACCTTCGACACCGCGGCTCGCCACGGCCCCATCGGCCGGCTACTCGAACGAGGGCGCTGTCACCAGCATCTGCAGGTCGCCACTGATGGTCGTCGGTGCGGTGGCGGCCAGCACGGCGAACGTGTCGCCGGCCGTGATCTCGAGGCGCCCGTATGCCGTCTCGGCCACGCCGGCCCCGTCGGTCACGATGACCACCGAGTAGACGCCCGCGTGTGGCCACGCGACCGAGCCGTCGACTACCAGCCTGAAGCCCTTGAAATAGGGGTCGCTCTGTGGGCCCCACACGTCGTCCTCGTACCAACCCTCCGTGTCGTTGCCGGCGATCCGTCGCGGGGGCGGGATGAGCGACCGTAGTTCCTCGGCTCCGACGACCGCACGGTCGACGACCTCGATCACCCGGTCCCAGCCCTTGGACAGGTGCGCCTCATCGGGCGCGATGGGGTAGCCCTTGTACTCGGCCACGATGGAGAAGTCGGTCGGCTCCTGTGCCTCCACCAGGAAGACGCCGGCGCCGGTGGCGTGGAGCAGCCCGGGCCGGACGAAGACGGCATCACCGGGCGTCACTTCGATCTCGTTCATGGCACCACGGATGGCGTCCGTATCCTGCTGCTCGATCCAGGCCATCAGCTGCTCGCGTGCGACGTCCTGGCGGAACCCGAGCCAGATGCGCGGGGAGGGCTGGCCCTCGACATGGCGGGTGCCCAGGACGGCCCAGGCCTCGGCCTTGCCGAACTGCGAGTCGAACAGCTGGCGTGCCAGGTCACGAGTGGGGTGCACATGGACCGGCAGCCGCGAGCCGGCATCGAGCAGCTTCACCAGCAGCGCCGTCGTCGGCCCATAGCGCTCCACGATGTGGCGGCCGGCGACGTCCTGTGGCCGCTCCCGGAGGAGGTCGGCGATGCGGACCGGCTGCCCGCCGATGTCCACGGAGCTCAGTCCT
>DATHSE010000011.1:0-7075 GCA_035464455.1 Anaerolineae bacterium
GAGGACGGCGCCATCCTCAGCGACAGCGTCCTGGGCATCCCGGTGGCCATCATCGCCCTGCTTGGGGTCGGACTCGTCATCGGGGCCTTTAACGGGGTGTCGGTCGCCTTCGGGCGCATCCCACCCTTCATGGTCACGCTCGTGACCTCGATGTTCGTCAGCGCGCTCGCCATCTACCTGGTCAAGACCGAGAACATCATCGACCTGCCCGACGGCTTCAGCATCATCGGCGACGACTTCGCCCTGCCGGTCCTGAGCGACCTGGAGTTCTTCTCCATCGCGATGCTCATCGCCATCGGCGTCTCGCTGCTGGCCCACCTCGTGCTCTCACGCAGCATCTTCGGTCGCTGGCTGTACGGCATCGGCAACAATCCGCGGGCCGCGCGGGTCTCCGGCGTGCCGGTCAAGAAGGTCATCGTGGCCACCTACATCTTCAGCAGCGTGTGCGCGGCGGCGGCCTCGATCATCTACACCGCACGCGTGGACCAGGGGCGCCCGACGCTGGGTGCGCCGCTGCTGCTGGACATCATCGCGGCCGTTGTCATCGGCGGCACCAGCCTGTTCGGCGGGCGCGGCAAGATCATCTGGACGGTCTTCGGCGTCGTCTTCCTGGTCCTGCTCGGCAACGCCCTGTCACTGCTCAACGTGCCGTTCTTCTACGTCGCCATCGTCAAGGGCTCGGTCATCCTGCTGGCTGCCCTGCTGGACGTCGTGCGCCGTCGAGTGGCACTGCAGCAGGTGTGAGGCCGGCACGATGAGCGATCTGATCCTGCAGTTCAAGGACATCCACAAGGCCTTCTTCGGTGTGCCCGTGCTGAAAGGCATCGACCTCGACGTGGAACGCGGCAGCACCGTGGGGCTGGTGGGCGAGAACGGTGCTGGCAAGTCGACGCTGATGAACATCCTCGGCGGTGTGGTGCCGCCGACGTCGGGCCACATGCTGCTCGATGGCGTGGCCTACGAGCCCGCGGACCCCGCCGCCGCCGAGCGCGCCGGGATCGCCTTCATCCACCAGGAGCTGAACCTCTTCACCAATCTCAGCATCGCCGAGAACTTCTTCATCAGCGACTTCCCGACGATGGGCCGCCTGCCCTTGCTGAACCGGCGGGACCTCAATAACCGTGCCCGCCAATACCTCGCCATGGTCGACCTGGATCTTTCCCCGGACATGGCAGTGGAACGGTTGGCGCCGGGCGAGCGGCAGCTGGTCGAGGTGGCCAAGGCGCTGTCGATGGACGCGGGCATCATCATCTTCGACGAGCCCACCACCTCGTTGACCGCCCGCGAGACCGAACGGCTCTTCGAGCTCATCGGGCGCCTGCGTGCCGATGGCAAGACCATCTTCTACATCAGTCACATCCTGGGTGATGTGATGCGTCTCTCCGACGCCATCACGGTCCTGCGCGACGGCAACCTGGTGGTCACCGGTCCCAGACATGAGTTCACCATCGACCGCATGATCAGCTCGATGGTCGGCCGGGACATCGAGAACCTGTATCCCCAGCGCACGGCGCCGCCCACCGAGGAGCTGATGCTGGAGGTGCGGAACCTGTCGAAGGCCGGCATCAGCCACCACATCGACCTGCAGCTGCACAAGGGCGAGGTGCTGGGCGTGTTCGGCCTGATGGGCTCGGGCCGCTCGGAGCTGGCTCAGATCATCTTCGGCCTGGAGGACTTCGACGAGGGCCAGATCCTCATCGACGGCCGGCCGGCCGAGAAGCTGTCGCCGACGCGCAACATCCGGGGTGGCATGGCCTTCGTGACCGAGAACCGGCGCGAGGAGGGCCTGATGATGGAGGCGACGGTCTCGGACAACCTGACCATCGCCGCGCTGCCGGAGTACACCACGCGGTGGGTGAAGCGTGTTCGGGCGAGCGCCATGGTCAGGTCTGTCAAGGAGACCGTGGAGGTCCTCAGCATCAAGGTCAACGATGCCTTCCGCAACGAGGCCAAGGGCCTGTCCGGAGGCAACCAGCAGAAGGTGGTGCTGGGCAAGTGGCTCATGACGGAGCCATCCATCCTCATCATCGATGAACCCACCCGCGGGGTGGACGTCGGCGCCAAGTACGAGATCTACGAGATCATCGACCGCATCGCGGCGCGGGGCACCGCCGTGCTCTTCATCTCTTCCGAGATCGAGGAGCTCACCGGCATGTGCGACCGCATCATCGTCATGGGGCAGGGCGAGGTTCTCGGGAGGTTCGAGCGCTCGGAGTTCGACAGGGAAGCCATCATCCGCACGGCCTTCCGGGAGCACGCGGCATGACCAACCACCGCATGACGATGCCGGTCCTGCGCAACATGCCCGCCATCCTGTTCGTGCTCGTGTTCGTGCTCTTCAGCCTGCTCGACGAGCGCTTCTTCTCCATCACCAACTTCTCCAGCATCGTGGAGACTTCGGCCTTCGTGGGTCTGCTGGCTGTGGGCATGACCGCGGTGTTGCTGACCGGCGGCATCGACCTCTCGGTGGGAGCCACGATGTACATCACGGCGGCGGTGGTAGGCACGCTGCTGCAGCAGGACGTGGACCACCTGCTGGCCATCATGGCCGGCATCGTGGCCGGCACGAGCTGGGGTTTCGTCAACGCCTTCCTCATCGCCAAGGTCGGCCTGGTGCCGTTCGTGGCCACCTTGGCGACGTTGACCGTAGGCCGGGGCGTGGGCTTGCTGCTCACCGAGTCGCGGCAGTTCATCCTGCCGCCGGAGATGGCCTACGCCGCCAGCGACGTCTTCGGCGTGGGGCTGCCGGTGGTCGTGCTGGCCATCGTGGTGGTCGCGGCCGTCGTCTTCCTTCGCTTCACCCCCATGGGTCGCCAGATCTACGCCATGGGCAACGACATCGAGGCCGCCAGGAAAGCCGGTCTGAACGTGGTCCGCCTGACCGGCTCGGTCTACGTGATCAGCGGCTTCTGCGCCTCGCTGGCGGGCATCATCGCCATCAGCCAGCAGGGCAGCGTCAGCGCCGGCATCGGTGAGGGCGTGGAGTTCCGCGCCATCGCCGCCGCCGTGCTGGGCGGCACCAGCCTCTTCGGTGGTGTCGGCAACGTCTTCCCCGGCACCATCATCGGCGTGCTGCTGGTGCAGATGATCTCGACCGGGCTGGTGTACCTGCAGGTCGACCTCTACCTGCAGGAGATGGTCGCGGCCTCGGTCATCTTCTTCGCGGTCTTCGTCGACGCGCAGCGCATGCGGCTGCTGGGGCGGCTGGAGCGCCGCAACATCCGCGTCGAGAAAGGCGAGGCAGCGATCGAAGCACGTGCTGCACCGGCACCACCGTAGCCAAGGCGGGACCATGCCCGCGGCCGGGCCCCGCAACGCAACAGCTTCGCTGAGCCATCGGAGGCAACGGCATGAACCATCGTGAACGCGTGGTGGCAGCGCTCGACCACCAGCCGACCGATCGCGTCCCCATCGACCTGGGGTCCACCATCGTGACCAGTGCCACGCGCATCGCCTACCAGAACCTGCTGGCCCATCTCGGCATGGCGCCCGATGACACGCCCGCCATCTCGCACCGGCAGATGGACACGGTCTATCCGCGCGAGGACCTGCTCACTCGATACGACATCGATACGCGACCGGTGTACCTCAAGGGGCCCTGGGAGTTCGAGATCAAGGAGCTGCCCGGCGATCGTTTCGTGGACGAGTACGACCTGACCTGGCAGAAGGCGTCCTTCTACTACGACGTCGTCGAGCGGCCGTTCGCGAAGCTCGAGCGACCGAGCGACCTTGACTCGGTGCAGTGGCCCGATCCCTACGATGCGGGTCGGGTAGCCGGGGTGCGAGACGAGGCGCGCCGGCTGTACGAGGAGACCGACTACGCGGTGGTCGCCGACATCATGTGCCTGGGACCGTTCGAAGGCGCCTGCTTCATGCGCGGCTACGAGCAGTTCTGCATGGACCTGTACTGGAACCGTGAGCTCGCCCACGCCATCCTCGACAAGATCACGCAGACCGACATCGCGCTGTGGGATCTCTTCCTGCAGCAGGTGGAGCCCTATGTGCAGGTGGTCGCACAGGGTGATGACCTGGGCACGCAGCGCGGACCATGGGTCGCACCGGAGATGTTCCGACAGGACATCAAGCCCTACCTCAAGCAGCTCTACGATTTCATCCACTCCCGGACCGAGGCCAAGGTCTTCATGCACTCGTGTGGCTCGGTCTTCGACCTCATCGGCGATCTCATCGACTGTGGCGTGGATGCGCTCAACCCCATCCAGCGCAGCGCGGCCAAGATGGACATCGCGGCGATGAAGCGCGAGTTCGGATCGGAGCTGGCCTTCTGGGGCGGTGGTATCGACGTGCAGCAGGTGCTGCCGACGGCCACGGCCGAGGAGATCGACCACGAGGTGCAATACAGCATCGAGACCCTCGGGGCAGGCGGCGGCTACGTCTTCTGTGCAGCCCACAACCTGCAGCCGGACGTCACCCCCGACCGCATCGAGGCCATGTACCAGGCCGCCCTCAGGCATGCCTAGCTGATGGCCAACCTGATCGGCCTGGACATCGGCACCACCGGCTGCAAGGCGGTGGTCTTCAGCGAGGACGGGGCGCTGCTGGCCAGCGCCAGTCGCGAATACCCCGTGGACCTGCCGCGTCCGACCTGGGCGGAGCAGGACATCGAGGGCGTCTGGGCGCTGGCGACGGCGTCGATGGCGGAAGCCATCGCGTCAGCCGGAGTCCGCGACGTGACCGCCATCGGGCTCTCGGTGCACGGCGAGGCCGTGACGCCGGTCGACGCCGCAGGGCGACCACTGCGGCCGACCATCCTGGGCATGGACACGCGCAGCGATGCGCAGAACGACCGGCTGCGCGAGCGCTTCGGTGCGAAGGCGCTGTTCCAGCGCACCGGCATGCCCATCCACACCGTCAACACGCTGCCCAAGCTGCTGTGGCTCCGCGAGCACGAGCCCGACACCTGGTCCGCCGCCGACCGGTTCCTGTTGGTGGAAGACTTCTTCATCGCGCGCATGACGGGGCATGCGTCCATCAGCGCCTGCCTCGCTTCCCGCACGCAGCTGTTCGACCTGGCGTCCGGGTCGTGGTCCGAGGAGATCCTCGACGAGCTGGGGCTGTCGCCCGAGCGCCTCGCCGAGGTCGTCCCGTCGGGCACGCAGGTGGGTCGCCTGGCGCCCCAGCTGACCGACCGGCTGGGGCTGTCGAGCGCTCCTGCCGTGGTCACCGGCGGTCACGACCAGGCCTGCGGGGCGCTCGGCGTGGGGCTGACGCAGCCGGGACTGGCGATGGTGTCCACCGGCACGGCGGAGGTGGTCGAGGTGGCGCTGCCGACGCCAGTGGTGAGCGAACCGTTGTACCAGGGCAACGTGTCGGTCTATCGCGCCACCGTGCCCGGTCTCTTCCTGGCGATGACGCTCAACCACAGCGGTGGACTGGCGCTGCGCTGGTTCCGCGACGGCTTCTGCGAGCCGCAGCAGGCGCACGCTGACGCGCGTGGTGCCGATGCCTACGACCTCATCCTCGACGGCGCCTCAGCGGAGCCGACCGGGCTGCTGGTACTGCCGCACTTCGCCGGCTCCGGCACGCCCACCTTCGATACCGCCTCGAAGGGCGCCATCCTCGGGCTGACCTTCGGCACCACCCGTACGGACGTCGCCAAGGCCATCCTGGAGGGCCTCACCTACGAGCTGCGCCTCAACCTCGAGGTGCTCAGGGCCGGCGGAGTGCGCATCGACACGCTGCGGGCCATCGGCGGTGGCGCGCGCTCACCGTTGTGGCTGCAGCTCAAGGCCGACATCACCGGCATCCCGGTCATGACCCCACGGGTGCCCGAAGCGGCGGCCTTCGGTGCCGCGCTGCTGGCCGGCGCGGGCGCGGGCCTCTACCCCTCGGCGGCAGCGGCAGCCGAACGCTTCCTCGAGCTGACCCACACCTACGAGCCCGACCCGGCACGCTACGCAGCCTACGACCGCCTCTTCCAGCAGTATCGGGAGGTCTACCCGGCGGTGGCACCGATCTCACACCGACTGTAGGGGCCGACTCAGCGCTCCTTGAGATCGATGTAGACCTCCGCCCGGGCTTCCTCGCCACTGGCCGAGTCTCCCCACACCGGGATGCGCAGCTGATAGCAGGTGCCCGGCGGGACCGAGACGATGACGACCCGGCCGCGGTCGTCCCGGACCACCGAGAGCTCGCGCGCGAGGTCGGTGCCACTGGGTCGGTAGCCTCGCAGGTCCGGCCCCTCCCGAACGCCGTCGAGACGGACGACGATGGCAGTCCGGCCACGCTTGGGCCGTGGCGCACCCGGGACGGCTGTCGCGACCCGGGATCTGGGCATGCGCTCGATGCCCGCCTGCGTGGGTTGGTCCGTGCGGTTCCTGCCGGTGCGCACCAGTTTCACCACGACCCGCTCATATCCGCCGCGCTCGAGCAGGTCGATGTTCTTGATGCGCCAGGTTCGCCCCCATTCGTCGGGGATGGACTCGCCGGTGGCGTCACAGCTGATGGCGCGAGGTGGCCCGGGCACGCGCACGAGCGGGGTTGGACCTGTCGGCGTCGGCTCCTCGGTGGATCGTGGTCGCTCCGGGGCCGCCGCATCTTCGTCCTGCAAGCGACCCCACGTACGAGCCGTCGTGCGCCACCACTCGAAGATGGGCGCGACATCAGCGATCGTCCCCTCGATGATGCCGAACGTCTGTGTCCGACGGTCGGTCCACCAGACTTCCGCTACCTCGTCACCGACCAGGCAGGCGATGTCCCCGAAGCCCCACTTGCGGGTCCCGGTCCGTCCATCGCGACAGGCGTCCTCCGACTCGTCAAGTGACGATGACGCGGCATCGAGCTGGGCCTGCCAGCCAGCACGCAGCTCGGTGCTACCGACGTAGTCCCGCACCGTCAGGCGTTGCGCGGACTCGTCTTGAGGCAGGCAGATCACCTCAGCTACCACCCCAGCATCCTCGCCCAGCTCGGCCGCAGTCGATGGCGAACAGTCCAGCGGCGCCATGCGCTCCGCGAGCGCCGCCGTGGCAGCCGATGGAGAAGCTTCGGCAGACGGGGCGGATGGTGTCGGTGTCGGCTCGGGCGTAGGCTCGGGTGTCGGTGTAGGTGTCGGCTCGGG
>DATHSE010000012.1:0-4719 GCA_035464455.1 Anaerolineae bacterium
ATCGACGCTGGGACCCGCCTCCTCGGTGCGAGGTCCCTGGATGGTCAAGCGGTCGCGGCCTACTGTCCGGCCAGCGCGCGGCGGCCCGGATACACGGCGATATCGCCGAGCTCAGCGTCGATGCGCAGCAGCCGGTTGTACTTGGCCACGCGCTCAGATCGTGACGGTGCACCCGTCTTGATCTGACCGCTGTTGGTGGCCACCGCCAGATCGGCGATGGTGGTGTCCTCGGTCTCGCCGGAGCGATGGCTGATGACCGCGCCCCAGCCCTGTGCGCGGGCCATGTCTACCGTCTGCAGCGTCTCGCTGAGCGTGCCGATCGGGTTGAGCTTGATAAGGATGGCGTTGGCGGCGTGTTCCTCGATACCCCGCGCGAGGCGCTCGGGGTTGGTCACCAGCAGATCGTCACCAACGATCTGGCAACGGTCGCCGATGCTGGCGGTGAGCTGCGCCCAGCCCTTCCAGTCGTCCTCCGCCAGCCCGTCCTCGAGGCTGACGATGGGATAGCGATCGACCCAGTCGGCCCAGAACTCGACCAGCTCGCTGGTCTTGAGCGATCGGCCCTCCTTGGCCAGCTTGTAGGTGAACTCACCCTCGGCATCGGGCTCGCCGTCGACGAGTTCGCTGGTCGCCGGGTCGAGCGCGATGGCGACCTGCTCGCCGGGCTTGTAGCCGGCACGCTCGACCGCCTTCAGCACGGTCTCGATGGCGGCCTGGTTGGACGGCAGCGTCGGGGCGAACCCGCCCTCATCGCCCTGGCCGGTGGCGAGGCCCTGGTCATGCAGCTCGGCCTTCAGCGCATGGAAGATCTCCGCCCCGGCGCGCAGCGCCTCGGCGAAGCTGTCAAGCCCCACGGGCATGACCATGAACTCCTGGAAGTCGGTGGAGTCCGCGGCATGCTGGCCGCCGTTGAGGATGTTGAACATGGGTACCGGCATGGTCCATGCGCCAGCACCGCCAAGATAGCGGTACAGCGGCAGCCCGTAGGCCACCGACGAGGCGTGGGCACACGCGAGCGACACACCCAGGATGGCGTTGGCGCCCAGGTTGCCCTTGTTGGGGCTGCCGTCGAGTTCGCGCAGCAGTGCGTCGATGCCGCCCTGGTCGGAGGCGTCCTCGCCCAGGATGGCCGGCGCGATGGTCTCCACCACGTTGGTCACGGCCTGCTGGACGCCCTTGCCGTTATAGCGTGACTTGTCACCGTCTCGCAGCTCCACGGCCTCGTGGGCACCAGTGGAGGCGCCCGAGGGGACCGCTGCACGACCGACCGCGCCGTCGTCGAGGACGACGGTCACCTCGACCGTGGGATTGCCGCGCGAGTCGAGGATCTCCTGCGCGTCGATGTAGTCGATGAGCGTCATCAGGCTCCCTCGCTCTGGCGGTCCTGCAGGACCGCGATGCCCGGCAGCTCCCTGCCCTCGAGGAACTCGAGGGAGGCGCCGCCGCCGGTCGATATGTGGGTGAAGCGCGACGCCAGGCCGAGCTCCTCGATGGCCGCCACGGAATCACCGCCGCCGACCACGACGGAGGCGCCGGCATCACAGCGGTCGGCCAGCATGCGCGCGACCGAGCGCGTGCCGTCACCGAAGGTAGGCACCTCGAAGACGCCCAGGGGACCGGTCCACAGGACCGTCTCGCAGTCTGCCAACGCTGCCTCGAAGGCCTCGATGGAGTCGGGCCCGATGTCGACCGCGGACCATGAGTTCGGGATCTTCTTGACGGGCACGACCTTGTGCTCGGCGCCGCGGGTGACCTCCTTGGCCACCAGCACGTCGGTGGGGAGCAGCAGCTCCACGCCCTGCTTCTCGGCCGTCTTCATGATGCGGCGGGCATCCTCGACACGGTCCTTCTCGAGCAGGGACTTGCCCACGCTGTAGTCCTGTGCGACCAGGAAGGTGTTGGCCATGCCGCCGCCGATGAGGAGCTTGTCGACACGTTCGAGGAGCGAGTCGAGCACCTTGATCTTGTCCGAGACCTTGGCCCCACCGATGATGGCCGCGAAGGGCTTGCGGGGGTCCTCGAGCAGGCTGCTGAGGTTGCGGATCTCGCGCTCCATCAGCAGGCCGGCGTAGGCCGGCAGGATCTCGGCCACACCGACGGTGCTGGCGTGCGCGCGGTGCGCGGTGCCGAAGGCGTCGTTGACGTAGACGTCACCGTAGGCGGCCAGGGCCGCGGCGAAGTCTGCGTCGTTGGCCTCCTCCTCGATGTGGAAGCGCAGGTTCTCGAGCAGAAGCAGCTGCCCGGGCTTCATGCGATTGACCGCGTCACTGGTGCCGGCGCCGATGGCGTCGCCGGTAGCGGGCACGGGCCGGCCGATGAGGTCGGACAGGTGCTGCGCCACCGGGCGGAGGCGCAGCGAGTCGGTCACCTTGCCCTTCGGACGCCCGAGGTGGCTCATGAGCACGATGGAGGCGCCGTGCTCGAGCAGGTAGACGATGCTGGGGAGGGCGGCACGGATCCGGGAGTCATCCCGGACCCGGCCATCCTCGATGGGGACGTTGAAGTCGACGCGCATCAGGACACGCTTGCCCTGTGGGTCGAAGTCCCGGATGGTGAGCTTGTCCATGTCGCTGCCTGGCGTCGTTCGTCTAGCCGGCGCCTACAGGCGGTCGCCCATGTACTTGACCAGGTCGGCACAGCGGCAGCTGTAGCCCCACTCGTTGTCGTACCAGGCCAGGACCTTCACGAAGTTGCCACCCAGGCTCATGGTGCTGGGCGCGTCGATGATCGAGCTGCGATCGTCGCCGCGGAAGTCGGACGAGACGAGCGGCTGGGTCTCCACGCCAAGGATGCCCTTCATGGGCCCATCCGCGGCAGCCTGGAAGGCGGCGTTGAGCTCGTCGGCCGTGGCGTCCCGCTCCAGCTCGGCGGTGAAGTCGACCACGCTCACGGTGGGGGTCGGGACGCGCAGGCTGAAGCCGTCGAACTTGCCCTTCAGGTCCGGGATGACGAGGGCGAGCGCCTTGGCCGCGCCGGTGGTGGTGGGGATGATGTTGAGCGCGGCGGCCCGTGCACGGCGCGGATCCTTGTGGAAGACGTCGAGGACGTTCTGGTCGTTGGTGTAGCTGTGGATGGTGTTCATCAGGCCACGCCTGATGCCCCAGCCGTCGTGGACGACCTTGGCCGCGGGTGCCAGGCAGTTGGTGGTGCAGCTGGCGTTGCTGATGATGTGGTGCTTGGAGGAGTCGTAGACGTCCTCGTTGACGCCGAGAACGATGGTGGCGTCCTCGTTCTTGGCCGGGGCGCTGATGAGCACCTTCTTGGCGCCGCCCTCCAGGTGGCCGGCGGCCTTGGTCGCATCGGTGAAGATGCCGGTGGACTCGATGACGATGTCGACGCCGAGATCACCCCAGGGAAGGGCAGCCGGATCGCGCTCGGAGAGGACCTTGATCTCCTTGCCGTCGACGATGAGCGAGCTGTCGGTGTGCTCCACGCTGCCCTCGAAGGGACCATAGGTGGAGTCGCGCTTGAACAGCAGCGCGTTCAGCTCGACCGACATGAGGTCGTTGACGGCGACGACCTCCGCGTCGGGGGTTCGCTCGATGAGCGCCTTGAGCGTCTGGCGGCCGATGCGACCGAAGCCGTTGATGCCGACCCGAGTAGTCATGGATGGGACTCCTTGCTTCACGCTTCACCCTGCCCAGCGGTCGCTGGAGAGCGAGCAGTTCATCTGGTCGTTCTGCCAGGTGGCCGTCGTCGCACGTGACGAGTCGGGGGCCTGACACTATGTGATGGCGTCCGCCGACACCGCGGCCGCGCCCTGATGGTCCGCCTGGTCGAGCGACGCAGGCAGGGCCGATGCGACGAGAGGTACCGTGCCGATAAGCCCGACGTCGTCACCGAGCGCGGCCTGCACGACGCGGGCACGCTCGGCCTGGATCCTGAACGCGGTCCTGGCTACGGCTTCCCTGGCTGGTGCGATCAGTCGCTCCCCCCAGGCGAGCGTGATACCACCACCAAGGATGACCACGTCCGGGCCGAAGACGTTGACGATGGAGACCACCGCGACGGCCACGGCCCGTCGAGCACGGTCGATTATGACGCCTGCAGCCGGATCGCCCAAGTCCGCCGCGCGCGAGACGTGCACCGCTGTCAGGGGCGACGGGTCGATCTCGGCTGCGATGCGTGCCAGCACGGGTGCATCGGCCTCGGCATCGAGCGCAGCACGCGCGTTGGCGGCGATGCCGGTGCCGCTGGCGAGGGCTTCGAGGTGGCCGACACCGCCGCAGCCACAAGTGGGCCCGTCCAGGTCCACCGTCATGTGCCCCAGCTCTCCGGCGACACCGTCCGGGCCCACGATCGGGCGCCCGCCGCTGAGGATGGCGCCGCCGACGCCCGTGGAGATGGTCAGGTAGATGAGGTCGCCGGAACCCTCGCCGGCACCGAAGTCGCGCTCGCCGAGGATGTTGACGTTGGTGTCCTTGCCCATAGCCCACGGCAGTCACAGCGCCTCTCCGAGGGTGGGCGCCAGCGGGAAGCCCCACCAGTCATCGCGCAGGTTGGGCGGATCGATGAGCCTACCCGCAGCCGGGTCCAGCGGACCGGGCGCGGCGATGCCCACGGCGATGGGCTCGGCCCCGCCGGCAGCGAGATGCTCGTCCCGGGACCGGCGCAGCAGCCCCAGGCCAGGGTCCACGACCGCGGGCACGCCCTGAGCCACCGGGATCGCGCCGGCATGGCGGACGGTCAGCAGGCCGGCGGGTGTGACGACGCCAGCCC
>DATHSE010000013.1:0-12527 GCA_035464455.1 Anaerolineae bacterium
TGCCGATCCAGAGGTTGTGCGTGAAGCAGGCCGTGTTGTCGACGCGGAATATGATGGTCTCGCCGGGCGTGACCGGGATGTCGGTCACCTGCGTGCCGCTGGGGTCGGTGAAGCGCAGGGCGGCGTCGGCCAGCAGCTCGATGACGCGCGGCTCACCGGACGCGGTCGCGGGCCCGGACGGGTCGGCCGGGGCCTCGGCGGGGGTGGAGCCATCGTGTGCGGCCGGGGCCCCTTGCGCGGGCGGCTCCGCGGGCTGTCCGGACTCGGCGGGCTCTGCCGGTGCCTCCGGCTCGGCGGGTGGCTCGGCGGGGGCCTCGCTGGCCGAGAAGGTGCCCTGCATGATGCTGTAGTGGCCCGGCACGGTGCAGCCGAACTTGAGGCCGCTGACATCGGCCGGCACGACCCACTCCAGCTCCTGGACGCCGGTCTCCCAGTCGGGGATGCCGACGTCGGTGGTGGCGTTGGGCTGCATCAGCTCGCTGTCGGTGCCGATCCAGAGGTTGTGCGTGAAGCCGGCCGTGTTGTCGACACGGAAGATGATGGTCTCGCCGGGCGTGACCGGGATGTCGGTCACCTGCGTGCCGCTGGGGTCGGTGAAGCGCAGGGCGGCGTCGGCCAGCAGCTCGATGACGCGCGGCTCACCGGACGCGGTCGCGGGCCCGGCCGGGTCGGCCGGGGCCTCGGCGGGGACAGCGGTGGCTGCAGGGGCGGCGGGTCCATCCTCCGTGGGCGGGGCGGATTCCTGGGTCTCGCTGGCGGTCACGACGACCGGCGCGTACGTCCACTGCGCGCCGGTGTCGCTGGCGCAGGCGACCACGATGAAGGTGAGAGCGACGAGGGCCAGGATGGCCCGCGGGAGCGATGGTTTCATGAGCGCGATGCTACGTCATCCGGCCCACTTGGATCGCGAGACGCAGGTGCCGCCTCGGGCACCAGTCCCTGGCGGATGGCAACGCCGGCTGCTTCGGTGCGACTGGAGACGCCGAGCTTGGCCAGGATGCGGCGAACATGGACGTGGACCGTGCGCTCGCTGATGAACAGGCGCGCGGCGATATCACGGTCGGTGCGGCCCTCGGCGAGGATGTCGAGCACCTCGCGCTCACGGGGGCTGAGGCCGTACAGGTCGGCCGGACCCCGACGCAATGAGGCCAGGACACGTTCCTCGATCGCCTGTGCGATGTCAGAGCCACCCGAGCCAGTGGCATCCGGCAGCCCCGGTCCGACCGCTACGGGCGACTTCGCACCGGGCCCGACGGCCACCAGCCTGCCCGCGGCGTCCTCCGTCACCGGTAGTGCCACGCGGGCACGCTTGGCCAGGTCGACGACCTCTCGCAGGAGCGGCATGGCCGGCAGATCGCGCGCCAGCCGGTACGCCTCCGCCAGCGGCCCGCGAGCTTCGAGCCTTGCCGTCTCCCTGTCCTCTTCGGATGCCGCGGCAAGGATCGCGAGCGCCTGCCACCAGCGAGCCTTGGCCCGCCGATACGGGACCGAGGCCCGTTCCCAGGCCTCGGCCAGGTCGGCCCAGACGTGGGCATCGGCCGTGCCGCGGACGCGCTGCGCATGGGCACGGGCGACGTCCAGCAGCAGCTCCGCCTCGCTGCGGGCTCCCAGCTCCGGGCCCAGGGATGAACCGGCGACATATGCCTCGGCGGCGGGCAGGACGTTGGTGGCAAGGGCTCGCGCTCGCGCGATGAGCCCAGCGTCGGAGGTCGCACGACCGTGCTCGGCGGCGGCGGCGGCGGCCTCGAGCGCGGTGGCAGCGGCATAGGCGACGACCCCCAGCTCATCGCTCTTGACGGCGCGCGGCCATTCGCGCTCGGCGATGCTGACCGCCTCGTCAACGCGGTCGTTCCACAGCGCGAGGCTCACCGCGGAACGCATGACCATGCCGGTCCAGTGGCCAGGCGGGACCGCCTGGAGCTCGAGCAACGTGCGACCGACGATGCTGGCGGCCTCCTCGTCGGCACGCGATTCGGTCAGCAGCAGGCCCAGCACCAGCAGCGATAGCCAGGTGATCTCGCGACGCCCGGTCTGCCAGCGCAGGTCGCTGCGGCACTCGCGCTCGGCCTCCTCCCACCGCCCCAGCTGGAACAGGATGTCGGCCGCATTGCCGCGGAGGAAGGCCCCGTAGGTCGCCTCCAGGCCTCCGGCCGCAGCCTCGGCCAGGAACTGCTGCACCACCGACAGCGCCTCCTCCCTTCGGAGGTCGAGGTCGAGCAGCGTGGTGCGGTTGGCCGCCACGCGCATGAGGTGGTCCAGGCGGCCGGCCTGGCGCGACAGTGACGCGGCTTCCTCGAGCAGCTCCAGGCCGTGGCCCGGGTCGCCAAGGTAGGCCACGTCCACGCCCTGCGTGCAGATGGCATGCGCACGTTCCTGCAGCGTGTCCTCGCCGCCTGCCGCAGCCGCCTCTGCCGTGGCCAGGGCCTGACGGGCGATGTCCATGGACTCCTTGAAGCGACCATCGATCATGAGGTGCTGTGCCAGGGATGCCTGCACCCAGGCGCGGCGGCGGCTGGGCTCGGTGGGCATGATGCCGAGCGCGCGCTCCATGTTGTCGATGGCGCCGTGGAGGTCCCCGGCGTGCCATTGGTACCGGCCAAGCTCCTCGTGCATCTCACCCAGCGTCAGGCGGGTGGCCGCATCGCGCCCACCTCGCTGGCTGGAGGCGTCGCGCGTCGCACGACTGTCGATGGCGCGGCGCATCAGCGCCACCGCTCGCCGGAACGACCCGGCGGATGCGGAGGCGCGCGCGGCACCCGCGAGCAGGTCGGACTGGGCCTGCGGGCTGACCGGCTCCAGGCTGGGCAGCTCCAGCGCGGCTTCGTAGTGGTGCAACGCCGTCTCAGCCGGGTCCAGGCGGGCCACCTGCTGTGCCGCGCGGAGGTGCTCGGCACGCGCTTCATCCGGGCGAGCGGCGCGTGACCAGTGCCAGGCCGCGAGCGCCGGCTGCTCGTGCAGCTGCTCGGCCAGCGCCGCGTGGATGCCCTGGCGCTCCAGCGTCAGCTCCACGGACTCCACGGCCTCCGCGCAGAGCTCGTGGCTGATGCTGATGCGCTCGCCGTCCTCCGCGACATAGCCACCGGCGATAGCCTCCTGCAGCCCCTGGACGGTGAGCCGGCCTTCCGGTGGACGGACACCCAGGACCGTGGAGCGGGGCAGAGGCACACGCGCAGCGGCCAACACGCGCACCAGCCTCGCCCCATCGCGGGAGAGCGCCTCCACGCGGGCGCCATAGAGCTGATCGAACGGGTCGGAGAGGCGTACGCCCTCGAGCGAACCGGCGCTGCGTGCCAGTTCGAGCGCGATCAGCGGATTGCCCCTCGCCCCCTCGATGACGGCGGCGAGGACGTTCTGCGCGGGCTGCTCTCCGATGGCGTCGATGACCAGGCGCTCGATGTCGGCGGCGACCATCGGCCCCAGCTCGATGTGGCTGACATCGAGATCCGCGCCGAGGCTGTCGGCCAGCGCGGCCATGGGATGCCGCCGATGGACTTCGTCAGGTTGGTAGGAGAGGATCACGCAGACCGGGAGCGACCGCCCCACGTCCTGCAGCGCCTCGATCAGCCTGTGGGTGGCGGGGTCGGCGTGGTGCACGTTCTCCAGCATCAGCACCAGCACACCGTCGCCGGCCAGGCGCTCCAGGGTGCCGAGGACGGTTTCCAGCACACGCCGACCCAGCTGGTCGGGAGCGATGAGCCGCGGCGGGTCGTGGTCGACAGCCAGTGCCTGGAGGCGCGGCCTGAGGTGGGGCATGAGCGCACAGAGGTCGTCGCCGACGTTGGCCACCACCTCGGCGATGCGCTCGTCGGGCAGCCGGGCGAACGAGCCGGCGAGCGCCTCAGCCACCGCCTGGTAGGGCACGCCTATGGCAGGCTCGTATGCACGACCTCGACATGCCAGCACGCCCGGCACGCTCGAGACCCGTATCCATAGCTCGTCGAGGAGGCGCGTGCAGCCGATACCGGCTGGCCCGGTCAGCACGACACGACCGAGTCTCCCCTCTGCGACCCGCCGCACGGCTTCGGCCAGCTGGGCCAGCTCGCGCTCCCGGCCCAAGAACGCCATAGCGCAGAGCATAGACGCCGCGTGGCACATACTTCCGGTCGTGTCAGACAGCCCCGCGCAGCCGCCGATGAGAGCGGTGCATCCGAACAACACCCTCAACGAGCTCAGCGGCGACGAGTGGCTCTACTTCACCAAGTCGCTGCTCACCACGGCCTACCCGTCAGAGCTGGGGCATGCCGCACGAAAGGGCCACGGCGCCAACAAGCCACCACGGCTGATGGCTCGGCTCATCGAGTTCTTCACCAAGGGCGGTGAGCTGGTGCTCGACCCCTTCGCCGGTGTCGGCGGCACGCTGCTGGGCGCGGCCATCTGTCGCGCGCCGCGACAGGCGGTGGGTTTCGAGATCGAGCCGCGCTGGGCGGACATCTACCACTCCGTCGTGGCTTCGGCCAGCGCGGAGAACGAGGGCGCCGGCCCAGCGCTCATCGACCTTGGCGACAACGATCCCGGTGGACCGCGCCGCTTCGACCCCTCGGGCTGTCGGCTGGAGGTCGGAGATGCGATGGCGCTGGTGCGTGAACTCGACGATGCCAGCGTGGACCTGGTCGCCACCGATCCGCCCTATAACCCGCAGCTGAAGGTGACGATGTCGGGAGGGCCGCTGGCCGAGCGCTTCGCCAACCGGCGCACCGACTACGCCATGGTCACCGACGATCCGGCCGACTTCGCCAACAGCGCCACGTACGCGGAGTACCTCGAGCGCATGTCGGCACTCTTCGGAGAGCTGCGGCGCGTCCTGCGTCCACGGCGCTACGCCATCGTCATCGTGCGCGATGCCTACCAGCAGGGGCGCTACCGCTTCGTGGCTTCAGATCTCGCGGCGCGCGCGGAGCCACACGGCTTCAGCACCAAGGGTGACCTCATCTGGTACCAGGCTGGTACGCGCCTACGGCCGTACGGCTATCCGCACGCGTTCGTGCCCAACATCGTGCACCAGCACGTCCTGGTGCTGCGCGCCGAGTAGCCCCTAGCCGGCCAGCAGGCGGCTGCGCACGGCCTCGTCGCGAGCCATGTCGATCACCGTCAGCGCCATCGACAGCGCCCCGTCGAAGATGGCCTGGTCGGCCGAGGGCGTGGCGCATGCATCGGCGAAGGCGGCCTGGTGGGGCACCGCGCCGTGGGTTTCGATGCCGATGAAGGGATGGATGGAGGGGACCACGTAGCTGACGTTGCCCATGTCGGTCGAGACCGGCGCCGGCGGCTCGTCGTTGAAGACGCGACCCAGCGATTCCGCGTGCCGGCGGTAGATGGCCGCCAGCTCCGAGTCGTGACGCATGTCGGTGTAGGCCGTGTCTGTCTCGATCTCGAGGCTGCAACCGGTCGCCAAGGCACCGGCTTCGAAGCAGTTGCGGACCTTGACCAGCAGCTCCTCGAGTCGCTCGGCAGTGCCGGCCCGGACCATGTAGTCGGCCGTGGTGTCCTTGGGGATGATGTTGGCCGCGTCGCCACCCTTGGTGGTGAAGCCGTGGATGCGGTCGTTCGGCAGCAGCTGCTGGCGCAGCAGGCCGATGGCCGTCTGGGCTACCACCATGGCGTCGGCTGCGTTGATGCCCAGCCAGGGGAAGCCGGAGGCATGCGCCTCGCGTCCGTGGTAGCTGATGACCAGCTGCTGCACGGCGATGATGTTCGGCTCGCTCACGTCCTCGGTGTAGGGGTGCACCATCATCGCGGCGTGCACGGCTTCGAAGAAGCCGCCCTCGATGAAGCCGATCTTGCCGCCGCCGCCCTCCTCAGCCGGTGTCCCCAGCAGCGTCAGCGTCAGCTCCAGCTCGTCGACCAGTGGCGCCAGGGCGAGGGCCGCGCCAAGGCCGGCCGTGCAGATGACGTTGTGGCCGCAGGCATGGCCGACGCCGGGCAGGGCGTCGTACTCGGAGCAGATGACGATATGCAGCGACCCCGAGCCGATCGAGCCGACCACGGCGGTGGGCATGGCGTCGTATCCACGCTGCGTCTCGAATCCGGCCGCCTCGAGGGCATCGGCCAGCCAGGCCGACGCCTGCACCTCCTCGTAGCCCAGCTCAGGGTTGTGGTAGATGCGGTGGGACAGCTCGATGAGCCCAGGCTGGGCGGCCTCGAGCGTGCTGCGCGCCATCGCGTATGCGTCAGTCGTCATCGGGCGAGTCTACGCCCGCCACGAGGGGCGACGCGGCGCCCCGCGGGACTAAAAGCCGGTCGTGGTGGTGCCGTTGCGGCTGCCGCTGGCTGTGCTGCGACCGGAGCTGCCGTAGCCGCGTGACGCGGTCGACGCGCGCGGAGCCACTCGCATCGCGAGCGTCTCGGCTCGCAGTGTCTCCGCCACCGACGAACGCACGCGCGAGGCCTCCACCGAGGCAGCCGGCGCAGGCGTCGGGTCGGACGGGCTCGCCGCGGTGGCGCTGACAGCGGTCTCGGCCTTGGCGCTCGGCGAGGCCTTGGTGCCCGGTGACGGGCTGGCGCTGGGCGACGAGCTGGTGCCCGGCGACGAGCTGGCACCCGGTGACGAGCTGGTGCGCTGCAACGGCGTCGCTGTCGACCCGGACGCGGCGGGCATGCCTGCCCTGGCCTCGCCGGCGGCTTCCGACTTGGCCTCGCCCCGCAGCGGAGCAGTGCCACGAATCGTCTCGGAGGCGTCCTTGGGCGATCCGGTGAGCATGTGCATCTCACCCTCGACCGAGGCACCCTCGTGCAGCATCAGCTTGAAGGTCTCGACACGGCCGCTGATGCGACCGCTGGCGCGCGCCTCCAGGCGCTCGCGACAGGTGAGGTTGCCGGTGAACTCGCCGGCGATGATGGCCTCATCGACGATGACGTCGGCATCGACATGAGCGCCGTCCTCGATCCTGACCTGCACGGCCTCGATCCGGCCCTTCACCGAACCCATCACCACGACGGTGCCGCGAGAGGTGAAGGTGCCCTCCAGGTGATCATCCTTGGCGATGACCGAATCATCGGGGCCGGGGCCGGACCGGACCGCCTGGGGTGCGGTCTCAGGTGTGGCCGAGACGTAGGCCGGCATCACGGGCTTGGCCGGCTGCGGTGGCAGCTCGCGCATGCCGATCGGAGCTGGGGACTGATCGACTGCAGGCTCATCCGCGGACTGACTGAACATGGTTCCTCCTGGAAGTAGGACCGCAAGTGTATGCAGTGCGATCGCCGAATGAGCCCGATCGGCCAAGGGACGGCCGGGTAAATGGTGCGCGGACGCCACACTTGTGTGCTCAGGACGCCACCCGAGCACCCCGCAGCGATCCCCCCGCGGGCCGGCTGGACCCGCGATCTGGGACGCCGACCCGCGTGCGTATCCCCCAACGCGGAGGATGCGCTGCACGGGTGTCCGCCTGTTACGCTGCGTCTCGATTCGGCTCGAACCGAACGATATAACGCGCCGAAACGCCGACGACGCTGAACGGCGAGCAGAAAGGTGGGCGGAGATTCATGAAGAGACCTATCGGGGTGATCCTCCTGGCAGCGGGAGCCGGCCTGGCTGCCCTCTACCAGGTCTACAACATCCTGATCTACATGGGCATCGTCAACTTCGAGATCGTGGGCAGGTCGGTGTCCTTCCAGGAGGCGCAGTGGGGAGCCGCCCTGTGGGCACTCCTGCTGGCCGCCATCTGGGCGTGGGTCGCCCTGGGCTTCTGGAACCTGCGCGCCTACGCGGTCCGGTTCGGGCTCTTCATCAGCCTCTTCACGCTGATCTGGGGCTTCTTCGCCCTCCTGGCCGGCTCCACCTATGAGGCCCAGACGATCCCCTGGCTGCTGGCCGGTGCCATCTACCTGTACCTCAGCTACCCCGGCGTGCAGCAAGCGTTCATCGAGAACGAAAAGTCGAAGCTGACGCCCGAGCAGATCGCGGCCATCGAGCAGCTTGAAGCCGCCAACCTGGCAGCCAGCGCCAAGTCGGCCCCCGGCATGAAGTGAGCGTATGGCGCTCCAGGTGCGCAGGCTCCAGGTGAGCTAGTCCTCACCCGGCCGTCGATGAAGCCCTCGGTGTTTACCCGCCGAGGGCTTCGATCATCACCTCGAGCGGCGCGTCCTGCCCGGTCCAGGCCTTGAAGCCGGCGGCACCCTGGCGTGCCAGCATGCCCAGCCCATCGATGGTCCGGTGCCCGCGTGCCCGGGCCAGACGCAGGAAGGCCGTATCGGAGCGCTCGGGGTTGAGGTCGCAGACGACGGCCGCGCTCGGGAGGCTGCCGAGGTCAACGTCGACGTGGGCCTCGGCGGCAGCGCCGCTGCCCATGCCCACCGGGGTGCAGTCGACGAGCACATCGCAGGCAGGCACGGCCAGGGTCGCCTCCCAGGCCAGCGCGACGGCCTCGACATCGGTCCGGTCGCGGAGGATGGCCACGAGCTCGTCCCGCCTGGGCGCGGTGCGGCCGGCGATGCTGACCCGACTGGCACCGGCCAACGCCAACTCCACGGCGACCGCACGGGCAGCGCCGCCTGCTCCCAGCAGGACCACGTCCAGGCCCCGCGGGTCGATGCCCTCGTCTCGCAGCGACCAGACGAAGCCCGAGCCGTCGGTGTTGGAGCCGATGAACCGTCCGTCGGGCTGGCGCACGACGGTGTTGCAGGCGCCGCTGATCTGGGCCGAGGGCTCCAGGCCGTCAAGCAGCGGGATCACCGCCACCTTGTGTGGCAGCGTCAGGTTCAGCCCGCCGAAGCCGAGCACCCGGGCAGCCTTGATGGCGTCCTCGAGGTCCTCGGCGGGTACGGTGATGTCGAGATAGCGCCAGTCGAGCCCGGCATGCTCGAAGGCGGCGTTCTGCATGATGGAGGTGGGGTTGCCCTCCACGGGATCACCGTAGACGGCCACGTACTGGGTCACCATGGTGCTAGCTCCGCTGCGTCCGCGAGGTCGGCTAGAACGGCACGCCGCAGACGACGATGACGTTGCTGTAGGGCGTGAACTCACCGGTGCGTACCACGAACTTGGCGCCGTAGGTGCGGTCCTTCAGCTCGTCATGCGGGATGCGCTCCGTGTCACCCACCAGTCGCTCGATGGAGCCCGCAACCTCGGCGCTGGCCTCCTCGGCGATGACGGCACCTTCGGCTACGACCTCGGCCATGATCGCCTCGAGGACGTCGAGGAACGGCGGCATGCCGGCCTTGTAGGCAAGGTCGATGCGGGGCAGGCCGTCGGGGATGGGGAAGCCGCCATCGCAGACGACGAACTCGTCGGTGTGACCCAGCTCGGCGATCGCCGCCAGTAGCTCGGGATGGAGCAGTCCGGACTTCTTCATGGGAGCGATCCTTTCGCGTGTGTTGCTGGTGGCTGACATGATGACGCCGAGCGCGGGCTGATGTCGGGACGCACCCTCGTCTGCCGCCTACTCGGCCAGCTGGATGACGCGGCCGCTCAGGCGCGCCTCCTCGGCAGCCCACACGACCAGGTGGGAGCGCAGGCTGGCGTGCCCATCGGTCGGTACCCTCGACCAGTCGCCGTCGGCCAGGGCACCCACGAACGCCCGCACCAGGCCCTCGTCGCCACCGGCGTGGCCACCATCGGCAGCATGCCCGTCTCCTGCCAGGTCGGGCGGTACGAGTGTCTCCACCGAGCGATCGAGGAAGCGGTAGAGCTCCACGCGGCCGCCGCCGACCTCGAGGTGCCCGCGGCTGCCGCCGATGCGCGTCTTCCGTCCTGCCATCGGCGTGAAGGCCGAGAGCATGAAGCCGGCCACGACGCCGGACTCGTACTCGACGTTGACGACCTGGTGGTCCAGCACATCGTTGTCGCAGCGATAGACGCAGCGTCCGTACGGGCCCGACCGCAGCGCCGCCTCGAGCGCATCGCGCGTGTGGATGTCGGTGACCACGCTGACGGGCCACGTCCATGGGTCGGCTCCGTCGAGGGCTCCCAGGTACTGACGCTTGGCCGAGAAGGGGCAGTCCACCTCTACGGCGCAGTCGAGGCAGACCTCCCCGGCCCC
The DNA here is from genome assembly GCA_035464455.1 of Anaerolineae bacterium. Classification (GTDB taxonomy): domain Bacteria; phylum Chloroflexota; class Limnocylindria; order Limnocylindrales; family CSP1-4; genus JAFMJV01. The sequence goes on from DATHSE010000013.1 coordinate 9,975, forward strand.
TGCGGGAGCGCGCTCGGGGCGGAACTCGAAGCGGCCACCGAAGGAGGACACCCGCGTCGCGCGGGCACCCACGATGTGCGACAGCCAGTCGATGTCATGGCAGGCCTTGGTGAGCAGCAGCGGCGCCGACTCTCGCTCGTTGCGCCAATTGCCGCGCACGTACGAGTGCGTGAAGTGCCAGTCGCCGATGGGTTCCAGGTGCTGGACCGAGATCACCTCGCCGATGCCATCGGCACCCACCAGCGACTCCACCAGCCGCGTGATCGGCTGGTAGCGCAGGACGTGCGCCACCACCAAGTGCGAGCCGCTGGCGTCGGCGGCGGCCACGATCTCGCGCGCCCCGGCGGCGTCGGGTGCCATGGGCTTCTCCAGCAGGACGTCGTAGCCCAGGCCGAGCAGGGCGACCGCCGGGTCGCGATGCAGGTGGTCCGGCGTGGCCACCACCGCGCCGGCCGCGAGCCGCCCCATCGCGGCCAGGTCGGCCCAATCCCGGTAGCAGCGCTCCGCCGGCAGGCCGGTCAGCTCGGCCAGACGCCCGCGACGGATGGGGTTGGGGTCAGCGATGGCGACCACGCGTGCCCCCTGCTGCAGCGCCAGCTCGGCGTATCGAGTCCCGCGCTGCCCGGCGCCCACCACGACGAGCGTGGCCGCCTCACCCGTGGCCATGACGACTTCCTCCTTGCGGCCCGCCGCCGGTGGCAGGCCCCCATGGTGGCGCTGATGCCGACACGGTCGGCCCAGGCCAGCATCTCACGTGGGGCGGAGCGCGTATCCTCTGGAATCACCATGCCCAGCCATCGACTCGTCCTCGCCATCGACCAGGGGACCAGCAACACCAAGGCCGTGCTGGTCGATGCATCCGGAACAGTCGTGGGCCAGGCCTCACGACCCATGGACATCCAGTACCCCCAGCCGGGGTGGGTCCAACAGGACGCCGCTGCCCTGTGGCAGACCGTGCGCGAGTGCATCGACGAGGTCCTGCAGGCGGCCGGCGGTCCAGATCTCGCCGCCATCGGCATCTCCAACCAGCGCGAGTCGGGCCTGGCCTGGGAGCGCACCAGTGGAGCACCGGTGGGGCCGGTGGTGACGTGGCAGTGCCGCCGCTCGGCGGCGCTGTGCGACTGGCTGCGTGGAGCCGGACGAGCACACGAGATCCAGGCACGCACCGGCCTGCCGCTCGACCCCGGCTTCACCGCGGGCAAGTGGCGCTGGCTGCTGGATGCGACCGACGACGGGCCCGCACGGGCGGCCGCGGGCGACATCCGCCTGGGCACGGTGGACAGCTGGCTGCTGTGGAACCTGACGGGCGGCGTCGCACACGCCACCGATGCCAGCAACGCGTCGCGCACCCAGCTGATGGATCTCTCCAAGGTGGCGTGGGATCCGTGGCTGGCGGAGGCCTTCGGGCTGCCGCTCGCGGCCTTGCCCCAGATCATGCCGTCCAGCACCCACTTCGGCGAGACCATCGTGCTCGGCAACCTGCCCGCGGGCGTGCCCATCGGCTCCCTGGTGGGCGATTCACACGCCGCACTCTTCGGTCACGCCGGCTTCGAGCCGGGCTCGATCAAGGCCACCTACGGCACCGGCAGCTCGCTGATGATGCCGACCCCGACGCAGCTCTCGTCCGACACGGGCCTCGCAGCCACGGTCGCCTGGGGCCTCGACAGCACCACCTATGCGCTGGAGGGCAACATCAACGTCACCGGCGCGGCGGTCCAGTGGCTGGCCGACTTCATCGGGCTGGCTGGCCCGGCCGCCGTCGCTGAGCTGGCCGCAGCCACACCAGGTACCGAGGGCATCTACCTCGTGCCTGCCTTCGTCGGGCTTGGCGCGCCCCATTGGGACGACCAGGCGCGCGGGCTCATCAGCGGGCTCACTCGCGGCTCCAGCCGGGAGCAGCTTGCCCGTGCGGCCGTCGATTCGATCGCCTACCAGGTGCGGGACGTGTTCGATGCCATGCAGGCGGCCAGTGGCGGGTCGTTGCGACTGCTGATGGCCGACGGCGGCGTGACGCGCAACGAGCAGCTGATGCAGTTCCAGGCGGACATCCTGGGCGTGCCGGTGCAGCGCAACAACACCGCCGAGCTGTCGGCCATGGGCGCCGCCTACCTCGCCGGTCTGGCCGCCGGGATCTGGGGCTCGACCGAGGAGATCGCCGCGCTGCCACGCTCGGTCGATCGCTTCGACCCGAAGATGCCGCCCGACGAGCGCGAGCGCCTGTACGACGGCTGGCAGGACGCCATCGCCCGCACCACGCTGCATCCATAGCCCATCTCACGCTGCATCCGTAGCCCATCTCACGCTGCATCCGTAGCGCATCTCACGCTGCATCCGTAGCGCCCGCTCACGCAGCATCCGTAGCGCCCGCTCGCGCTGCATCCGCAGCCCATCCCTCGCGGTGCCCACCGGGCTGATGCCCCTAGCGCCTGAGTCGGCAGACGTCTTGGTCATCCATGCCCTCCACGACTGGATCGACAGGGCCGATGGTCACGCGATGCCGCCCGGGCCTGAGATGGCAGCCTGCGGGCGCAACCTATGCCCCGGGTGCCTCAG
>DATHSE010000014.1:0-5125 GCA_035464455.1 Anaerolineae bacterium
CATCCACTGGCGCTCGAGCGCCCGCCACCAGGAGCTCCAGGTCAAGGAGTTCGACATCGAACCGTCGGCCGACCTGTGGCTCTTCATCGACCTCGAGCGGAGGGTGCACACGGGCGCCGGGCCTGCAGCAACCATCGAGACGACCGTGAGCGCAGCCGCGGCGCTGGCGGCGCATGGGCTGGCAGACGCCCGCGGTGTGGGGATGGAGGCCATCGGCCTGCGCCGGGCAGTCATCGCCGCCGATCGGGGAGCACGGCAGCAGCACAAGATCTTGAGCCTGCTGGCAGTGGCGCAGGCAGAGGGCTCCACACCGCTGGCCGAGATGCTGCTGGAGGGTTCGGTGCACATCCGGCGCGGTACCGTGGCGATGGTGGTCACGCCGTCGCTCGATCGCTCCTGGGTGGCACCGCTGGCGGCCAGCCGGTCGGCCGGTGTGGCCCCTATCGCCTGTATCGTTGACCCACTCGCCCACGTTGCTGCCAGCCTGGAAGCCGCCGGCCGCGATCCGCTCGATCCCTCGGAGCGCGAACCGCTCGAGCAGGAGCTACGGGCTCTTCTGCACCTGCTCGCCGAGCACGATGTGCGCGGCTACCTGCTGCGCCCCGGGCAGAGCCTGGGTGAGCAGCTGGTGAACGGACGCACGAGCGCAAGGGTGACCCTGACATGAGCCGCTCGCGCCACCTGCCGATGATGCTGCGGCGGCCCGAGCAGGGCTGGTCGAGCCTGCTCCTGCTGCTTGGCCTGCTGCTGCTGCTAGGAGTGTCCGTCGCGGATTCGCGACCCTTGCCACTGGCTGCTTCGGGGGCCTCGGCCAGCTCGTGGCTGTGGTTGCTGCTGGTGACCGCCGCGCTCGTCGGTTTCCTGCTGGGGCGCAGCCGCCTCGGGGTGGTGTCGGCACACCTGGTGGGCGCCACGATCGCGGCCTTCGTGCTGCTGATGACGGCCGGCGGCGCGCTCCTGGAGACCGGCTCCTGGCTGCCGCTCGGATGGTCGGAAGTCAGCGAGCGAGTCGTCGCCGTGTGGCAGCGCCTGGACAGCGATGTGTCCGCTTATGCGGGTGACCGAGCCGCCACGCCCATCACCGCCGCCTACCTGTTGCTGGGCGCTATCTGCTGGACGACCGCCCAGTTCAGCGCCTTCAGCGTCTTCCGCCATGGGCGTGCCGGTCCTGCAGTGATGGCGATCGGCGCGGTGCTGTTCCTGAACATCGGGCTCGGACCGACTGACCCTGACGCCGACCTGCTGCCGGTCGTGCCGGTGCTGGCCATCTTCTCGGCGCTGGCGATGCTGTTGCTGATCCGTCTGCAGCTGTCACAGCAGCGGCAGCAGTGGGCGCGCCGCAACATCGCAGACACCGGCGAGGTCGGCCGGCTGTTCCTGCGCAGTGGGGTCCTCTTCGTGTCGATCGCCGTGGTCGGCGCCAGCTCCCTGACAGCCTGGGCCACGGTCGAACGGCAGGAGATCGACCTCGGCAGACTGGCGGGACCCATCGACGACGTCGGCATCGAGCTGTCGCGCTGGCTGGGGTTCCTGGGGGTTCCCCCGCCACGTGGCCGCGCAGCCACCACCATCGACGACAGCTGGACCATCGGGGACCGATGGCAGCAGCCGACCGGCATCGCCTTCCGTGCCGATGTCGCAGGCCAGCTGCGCGGCAACTACTGGTGGGGCACGGCGCATGACGCATTCGACGGGCGCGGCTGGGACCGCGAGCGGCTCGAGACCATCACGCTGCCCGTCGGGGAGCCACTCCCGGTCTGGGACCTGGCGAGTGCCGGTGGAGAGCACCTGGTGACCGCGACCATCACGATCGAGGGCGAAGGCGTCGTGCGGGGATCGGCGTTCCGGCCTGCGGAGGCCGGACTGATCTCGCGCCAGGTCGAGGCGACCGTGGTCGACGAGGGAGGCGGCATCGGCGACATCCTCTTCGACGAGCCACTGGCCGTCGGTGACGAGGTGGTGATCGACGCCTGGGTACGCGACTACAGCCCGGATGCCAGCAGCCTCACGGCGAACGAGCTGCGTGACGCGGGCGAGGACTATCCCGGCTGGATCGACCGCTACCTGCAGGGCGCGGAGACGGACATCTCGGGCCCCCTCGTGGCCAGGGAGGCTCGCCGCATCGTGGAGCGTTTCGACAATCCATACGACCGCGCGCTGGCGGCCCAGCGGCTTCTGCTCGAGATGCGCTACACGACCGACATGCGCGGCGTGTGCGGGGAGGATGAGCCGGTCCCGCAGTGTGTGCTGCGGAGCGAGCAGGGCTTCTGCCAGCACTACGCCACGACGATGGCGATGCTCCTGCGCGCGATGGGCATCCCCTCGCGCGTGATCACCGGGTTCTTGCCGGGCGATCGCATCGACGGGGTCTGGGTGGTCGAGCAGGCGGCCTACCACAACTGGGTCGAGGCCTACTTCCCCGGCTACGGCTGGGTGCGATTCGAGCCCACGCCCAGGGATGAGTTCGGGCTGACGCCGACCGAGCTGCCGGATGGGCCGGCGGGTACCCCCGAGCCCGAGCCTGAGCCACCGGTCGAGCCGCCTGACGAGCCCGAGCCGCTCGAGCCCGAAGAGACGCCCGAGCCATTGGCTGTCGATGAGATCGCCGCGCAGCCCCCACCCGGAAGCGGCGGCCTGCTGCTCGGCGGCCTGCTCGTCGTGACGCTCATGACGGCCGTGCTCGCGATGCTGTTCGTCCGCTTCCGGCGACTGTCCGAAGTGGATGGCAGCGTGGCCTACCGTGGCATCGTCAACCTCGCCACGCGGCTGGGCCACGGCCCCCACCCAGCGCAGACCGAGTATGAGTACGCCGGCACCTTGTCCGACACCATCCCCAGCGTGCGCGATGAGATCTACCTGGTGGCAGGTGCGCGCGTAGAGCGTGTCTATGCCCAGCGCCCCGTGGAAGGCATGCTGCGGGGCAGCCTGCGGCGCGCCTACGCCCGCGTCCGTACCGCGTTGCTGCGCCTGTACCTGCGTCGGCGCCGCTAGCCGGGCCGCAGCCTTCCGAGTCAGGTCGCTCTCGGTCCGACACCGCGAGCGCTACGCGAGGTTGTGGGCGCGCAGCTGCACGATGCTCCCGCTCAGGTCAAGCACGGACACCGACGCCAGTGCCAGCGGGAAGGACCAGAAGCGCTCGATGCCGATCCCCAGCAGATCGAGCATGAGCAGGCGCAGGACACCGTCGTGAGCGACGACGACGGCCCAAGCCGGCCCTTCGCCGGCCCCGAAGGTGCGCTCGTAGCCGAGCACAGGCTCGGCCGGCGCTCGGCCGGCGCCCGCATCACGCACGCTCACGTCCTCGGATGCACCCAGGATGGTGGCATGCGCCGCGCGTGCGCGCAGCAGCGCGTCCCGCAGCGACTCGCCCGCGGGTGCATGGTGATGCAGCGGGTCCTCGCGCCAGGCCGCCAGCTCCCGCGGGTACCGCTGGCGGACCTCATCGTGGGTCAGACCCTCCCACTCACCCTGTGCCAGCTCCGTCAGGCTGTCCAGCGGGCGCAGCGGAGCGTCAGCGGCGCGGGCGTCGTGGATGGCCTGGGCCGTCTGGACCGCCCGACGCAGGGGCGAGTGCCAGATCGCCAGCGGTGGTACGTCGGGCAGGGGCAGGGTCGGCAGCTGCGAAGGCGCGGCCAGGCGTGCCCCCAGCGCAGCCGCCTGTCGTCGCCCGGCAGCCGACAGTGGCGGGTCACCACGACCCTGGAAGCGACCTTCGGCGATCCACTCCGACTCGCCATGTCGGACGAGCGCCAGGCTCGTCGGTCGCGTCACGCCGGCAGGTCGAGGTTGATGAGCCAGACGTCCAGCATGCCCTCGTAGGAGCGGACTTGCGCGGCCACATCCTCCGGGACAGGCTCGTCGAGCGCGAGGATCATGAAGGCGATGGAGCGCTTGTCCGAGCGGCCCAGGTGCATGTTGCTGATGTTGATGTCGGCCTCGCCCATGGCCCGGCCGACCAGCCCGATGGCTCCGGGTCGATCCTGGTGGCGCGAGACCAGCATGTTGGCCGCGGGGGCAAGGTCGACCTCGTAACCATCGAGAGCCACCAGTCTCGACTCACCTGATGACACCGTGCCGGCGACCGAGCGCTCGCCGTACAGCGTCAGCAGGGACGAGTAGCGTCCCGCGTCCGGCGTCTTGTGTACCGACAGGGTGATGCCGCGTGCCTTGGCCAGCGCGGGAGCGTTGATGACGTTGACGCGCTCCTCGGTGTGCTGCTCGAGGATGCCGCCCAGCGCCGCGGCGGTCAGCGGCGCGCTGTCGTACGCGCTCAGCTCACCGGCCACCTCCAGGGTCAGCCCGGAGAAGTCGCCCGTGAACTGGGCGTAGAACTGACCCAACGTCCGAGCCAGCGGCAGGTACGGGGCCAGGGCATCCGCCGTCTCCGGCGTCAACAGTGGGGCGTTGACCGCGTAGCGCGCGGATCGTCCCGCCAACACCTCACGGACCTGCTCGGCAGCCTCGACGGCCACGCGCGTCTGCGCTTCGGCGGTGGAGGCACCCAGGTGTGGCGTGAGGATGATGTTGGGTGCGCTGCGCAGGGGATTGTCGGCAGCCGGCGGCTCGGACGAGTAGACATCCACGGCGGCGCCGGCGATGGTGCCGGCCGCCAGGGCAGCGGCGAGGGCAGCCTCGTCGACGACCCCGCCACGGGCGACGTTGATGATGTAGGCCTCTGGCTTCATCGACGCCAGCTCATCACTGGAGATGAGGTTGGCGGTGTCCCTGGTCTTCGGCACGTGGACCGTGACTGCATCGGCCAGTGCAAGGATCTCCGCGATGGGCATCATGCTGACGCCGTGCAGCTTTGCCGCGTCTGCGGTCACGTAGGGATCGAAGCCCACGACGTGCATGCCCAGCGCCCGAGCGCGGTCGGCCACGGCCATGCCGATCTTGCCCAAGCCGATGACACCGATGGTCTTGTCGACGAGCTCGCGGCCCATGAAGGCCGAGCGGTTCCACTCGCCCGCGTGCATCGACGCGTCCGCGGCAGGGATCCGGCGGGCCAGCGCGAAGAGCAGGGCCAGGGTGTGCTCGGCAGCGGCAACGGTGTTGCACGTGGGCGAATTGACGACGGTGATGCCGGCCGCGGTGGCGGCAGGGATGTCGATGTTGTCGACTCCGA
>DATHSE010000015.1:0-3868 GCA_035464455.1 Anaerolineae bacterium
GTGTCCGGCAGGTCCTCGGTCACGATGTTGCTGCTGTGATAGAGGCTGTAGGGATCGGGATCGTAGCTGGTGCTCCAGCCGCCGAAGTAGGCGTCCCACTGCTCCTGCTGGCCGGCCATGATGAGCGGCCACTCGAGGCCCGGCAGCAGCACGGTGCCGAAGTCGGCCTCTTCGAGGGTCAGGTTGAAGCCGCAGTCCTTGGCCTGGTCGGCGAGGAGCTGCATGAACTTGATGCGGTCAGGCTTGCCGGCACGCAGCAGGATGTGGGTCTCGAGGCGCTTGCCGTCGGCGTTGACGCGGACGCCGTCCTCGCCCATGGTCCAGCCAGCCTCATCGAGGATCTGGCTGGCCTTGTCGACGTCGTACTCGTACTTGGGAACGTCCGGGTTGTAGGCCCAGCTGGCGGGCGGGATGTCGGCGTAGATGGGCACGCCCTGGCCGTCCGTGGCGGCCTCGACCGTGGCGTCCTTGTCGATGCAGTAGGCCAGCGCCTGGCGCACCGGCTTCTCGGCGAAGAGGCGGCCTTCGCGCAGGTTGAACTGCAGGTTGAAGTAGCCGAAGTCGGGGTAGCGGGCGAACTTGAGGCCGGCGGCGTCGCGCAGCCCCTCGTAGCCATCAGCGGTCAGGGAGTACTTCCAGTCGATCTGACCACCGAGCAGCGCCTGAGAGGCCGCGACGTCGTCCTTGATGATCGGCATGTAGAGCTTGTCGAAGGCGGAGGCGCCGTGGTGATACTGCTCGTTGCGCGCAGCGGTGATGTCCTGGCCGGGGCGGAACTCGGTCACGTAGAAGGGACCGGTGCCGACCGGCATGCGGGCGGTGTCAAGAAGCTTGTAGGCCGCGGCGATCTGGTCGATGGCCTGGGCGTTGAGGATCGTCGAGAGCTCGGTGAGGCTGGTCTCGAGGCCGATCAGGTAGCTGGCCTCGTCGAAGGCGCCATCCTCGCCCACGTACAGGGCTTCGTCCGGGAGCGCGAACTCGGCCGCCGTCAGCAGGGCCTCGGCGTCGGCGCGGTAGTTCTCCGCCTCGACACCGGCTGCGATGAGCGCGTCCACGGCAGCCACGTCGACGTCGGCGGTCTGCTCCTGGAACTCGGCGAAGGCAGCCTCGACGGCGTCCTTGCTGTCGATGTACTTGCCGGGCAGGTGCACCGTGGCGAAGGGGGCGTACTTGTCAGCGAGGGTGAACTGGACGGTGAAGTCGTCGAGCGCCTCCACCTTCTGCAGCACCTTGATGGGCTCCTCGGCACCCTCAGGGGTGACCTTCACGAAACCCAGGCAGCTGTCGGGGTTGAACTTGCAGTTGTCGCTGTTGGCGAGCTCGTAGGTGAAGACGACGTCCTCGGCGATCAGCTGCTCGCCGGTCGGCTGGAAGAAGACGTCCTCGCGCAGCTTGATGGTCCAGACGGTGCCATCCTCGCTGATCTCGGCCAGCTCGGTCGCGATGTTGGGGACCGGCGTCAGGCTCTCGTCGAGGCCATAGAGGCCGTCATAGAGCCACTGGATGGCCTCGGCGGTGGGGACATCATCGGCGCCGTTGTTCAACGCGCTGATCTCGCCGTCGATGGCGTAGATGAGCGATGACTCATCCTGCGCCGCGACGGGCACGGCCGACAGCGCGGTCGCTGCCAGGACGAACGCCGCGCCGAAGGCGAAGCTTGTTCGAGTCCGGTGACTCATCAGAGAGGTTCCTCCTCTGTGGCGCGTCGCCGCCTTGGTGGCGCCGATCGCAGACTAGCGCTCTGCTGCCGCAGCTCCCCCCTAGCCACGAACGCGGCCACGCGTCTCCCGTGGAGGTAGTTGGGGCAGCGTGATTGTATAGAGGCGCACCGAACAGGTCCACCGTAGTGCCATAGGTCGCAGCCTCACGCGACGATGGTCCCGGTCGCTCAGTGGTCGAGCCCTCCCGCCGTTCAGGGGTCGAGCCCTCCCGCCGCATCGGCCTGCAGCGTCCAGCTGGCGATGTCCCAGTCGTAGCGCGAGCCTGAAAGGTCGAGGGGCCCGCCGTCCGGCCCGCGCAGGCGGGAGGAGGCGGCGCTCGTGGCGGAGTCATACCACAACGGCCAGTACGGCACGAGCTTGCGCAGCTCGGTCTGCACCTCGGCATAGGCCGCGATGCGCTCGTCATCGTCGTAGGTGTCGCGAGCCGAGGCCACGAAGAAGTCGACCAGCTCGGAGGTGAAGCCGCTGGGGTTCTCGTCGGCGACGTTCTCCTCGCTGGTGACGCGAGACGATTCGAAGGCACGCACGGCGCTGTCGGGATCCGGCCCCAGGCGTCGCAGCCACAGCAGCGTGTCGAAGTCGTTGGGCCAGCGCAGCTGGTTGAGCATGGCGTCACCGGTGAGATCGAGCTCCTCCACGCGGAGCTCGATGCCGCAGTCACGCAGCTGCTGGGCAGCCTGGTTGGCGAAGGTGAAGAGATCCACGCTCGTCGGCCGAACGGCGATGGTGGTGGAAAGACGCGTGCCGTCCGCGCGCACGCGCACGCCGTCGGTGGCCATGGCCCAGCCGGCGGTATCGAGCAGCGCGTTGGCGGCATCGACGTCGCGTTCCTGCAGGCCCGCCTCCGGCTGCGCCCAGGAGGTAGCCGTGAAGGGCGTCGTCGCCAGGTGGCGCTCATCGTCGAGCGCGGTGGCCAGGCCCTGGTGGTCGATGCAGGCGATGAAGGCGCGGCGCGTGGCGACATCGAAGTAGATGCGGTCCGAACGCAGGTTGAAGAGGATCCCGAACTGCGTATCGACCGGCCGCGATGCGGCATCGAAGCCGGGTGAGCCGTCGATGAGGTCGGCCTGCTCGGGCGTCACCTGCAGGATCCAGTCGGCCTCGCCCGTCAGCAGGCGCGTGGTGGCGAGCGAGGGATCACGCTCGATACGCACCTCCATGCGCTCGATCTGGGCGACGCGTCGCGTGTGCTTGGGGTTGGCCTCCAGGACGTAGGTGCCGTCGTCCTCGATGCCCACCAGCGCATAGGGGCCGCCGCCGAACGGCTTGACGGTGGCGTCGAGCAGTCCCAGGGCCGCGGAGTTCCTGTCGCTGGCCTCGCTGCCGAAGACCTGTGCGAGGGCCTCCAGGCGCTTGAGCAGGGCACCGAGGTAGGCGTCCTCGTTGAAGGCGCCGGTCTCGTCCACGAAGGGGGTGCGCGGCGGCAGATCGATGCGGGCGCGCGTGAAGATCCGCTCCAGCTCGTCGCGATGGTCGCGTAGCAGGCAGCCATCTGGCGGCTCGGTCTCGAGACACTCGTCGCGCAGGGTCTGCGCGACGATCTCGGCGATGATGTTGTCGGGGCGGTTCTGGCTGAGCCGGCCGGCGGCCTCGATGAGCTCGTCGGTGGCGGCCGTGACGTCGGCCTCGCTGAGGATGGGCAGGCGCCCCAGCACCTCGGTGAGGAAGGGCGCGTACGGCTCGCGCAGCTTGACGGTGACGACGTTATCGTCGCGCTGCGGGTTGCCATCCATGTAGTTGCGCACCGTCTCGCACAAGGTCCGACCCAGTGGGCAGGAGGGCGAGGCAGCCATGCGCAGGGAGAAGGTGACGTCGCTGGCGCGCAGCTTCTCCCCGCTATGGAAGCGCGCATCGACCTTGATGGGGATCCTCCACGTCAGTCCTTCATCATCGATCTCCGGCAGCTCCTTGGCCAGCTCCGGGACTGGGCGTTGCTGCTCGTCGAGCCGGTAGAGCGGGTCGTACAGCACGTCCACGAGGAGCCGCTCGGTGGCGTTGAGGTTGTCGCCCGGCAGCAGGCGCGTGGGGTGCTCGGGCGCCATCACCACCAATGTCCGCCCATCGTTGGCGCGCCGGCGTGGCGAGGGCGACGGCGTGGGATCCGCAGTGGGCGGCACGGGCTCGGCGGTCGACGGCACGGGCTCGGC
>DATHSE010000016.1:0-2512 GCA_035464455.1 Anaerolineae bacterium
GGCCGCGCCTCCGTCGCCGTCGCTGTCGTCATCGCCATCGCCGTCCTTGGCCTCGACGGCGGGCACGCCGCTCGTCTCAGCTCGCGAATCCTCTTCGGCCTGGGCCAGCTGGGCCGCGATCTCTGCTGCCAGCGGCGGCAGGTCATCCAGCGAGGTCAGCCCGAAGCGCTCCATGAACTCCATGCTCTTGCCGTAGAGGATGGGGCGGCCCGGCGATTCCGCCCGGCCCTGCTCGAGGATGAGCCGACGATGCAGCAGACCGCGGACCACGTGGCCGGTGTCGACGCCGCGGATGCGTTCGATGACGCCGCGGGTGACCGGCTGCCGGTAGGCGATGATGGCGAGCGTCTCGAGCGCGGCGGGCGAGAGACGGACGCTGTCAGCCCCGAGATAGCGCGCGATGAGCTGGCCGCTCTCGGGCGAGGTCCCCAGCATCACCTGCTCAGCGGAGGTGACCAGCCGGATGCCGCGGTCGCGCAGCTGCACCTCGAGGTCGCCCAGCCGTTCATCCACCTCGTCGGCGGACAGCCGCGTCAGCGCCTGCAGCTCGGCTCGGCTGAGCGGCCGCTCGGCGACGAACAGCAGCGCTTCCAGGTCGGCCAGCGTGGCTCGCCCGCCGTCCTCCTGCTCCACATCGTCGTCCACGGGACCGGGACCGACCGGCACCAGCTCCGGTTCGCTCATGCCGGTACCAGGGAGCGGCAGACGATGGGCCCGAAGGGCTCGCTCTGCTCGACACTGAGCTCGCGGCCCTTGACCAGCTCCAGCATGGCCAGGAACGTCACCGTCACCACGACCCGGTCGGTCAGGTCGCCGAGCAGGTCCTGCAGCACGATCACCGGCGTATCGGTGAGCGCGGCGCGGATGACGCGGGCGCGTTCCTCGAGGGTCACCAGCCGGGTCATCACCTGGAGCGGTGGTGGTGGTGGCGGCACCTGACGCAAGGCTCGGTCGAGCGCCTGCAGCAATACCGCAGGCTCCAGCGGCGGGCCCTCGTCGGGGCGTGAGCCGGCCCTGGCCGAGGCTTCCGCCGCGGTGGGCTCACGACGGAAGACCTCCCAGCCACTCTCGAGACGGCCCTTCAGGTCACGACCGGCGTCCCGATAAAGCCGATAGAGGATCAGGCGCTCACGAAGGACGGCCTCCGGGTCGGGGCCCTCCTCGATGGGGATGGCGACCACCGGCGGTCGCGGCAGGATGGCCCGGCTCTTGATGAGGATGAGCTGGCTGGCGATGGTCACGAACGAGCTGATGTGTGACATCTGCTCCTCGTCGAGCGTGGCCAGCGCCTCGAGGTAGGCGCCCGCGAGATCGCCCAGCGGCACCTCGAGGATGTCCAGCTCGCGTTGCTCGATGAGACCCAGCAGCAGCGCCAGGGGGCCGTCATAGCCCTCGACGCGGACATGGGCCGCTCGGTCGGGGTGGTCCGTGTCGGCGATGCGCACGCGCGTCTCACCGCGTACCGGCCGTCGCAGCGGCGGCAGCAGCGCCGTACCGATCTCGCGGGCTTCGGCCGGGCGGGCGACGGCGTCACGCATCGGCGTCGCTGGTCACGGGCGCCCCCGTCGCCCCGCAGGCATCAGCACGCCTCGTCGGCCAGGCGCAGCGCGAGGCCGGCCTCGGGGTCGGTCGGGTCGGACTGGTGCCGGATGAGCTCAGCGGTCCGTTCGCTGCAGCCGGCCTCGAGGGCGAGGCTGGCGGACTCGTGGGCATGCCCACGCAGGCGAACGAAGGTGGCGGGGAACCCGGGCAAGCGCGCGAACGTCTCGGTCACCCGCTCACCGTAGCGCTCCCCGAGCGACCACGCCACTCGATGCGGCAAGCGCACGCCGGGGCCCTTGGAGCAGTCGTGCAGGAGCGCCGCCAGCAGCAGCTCCGTATCGTCATGAGCCTGCGCACGCAGCACGGCCGCCACGTCGAGGCCATGGCGCTGGTCGGCCCGGTGCATGGAGTCGAAGAGCGCCAGCTGCGCGTCGCTCAGCCAGCTCGCCAGCGCGGCCCGCTCGGTGCGACTGGGGCGCCCGAAGACGTGGCGGAAGGCCTGCCGAAGCTTCGTGCTCCACCAGTGCACCTCAGACGCCCACCAGCAGGCGCGCGACGCCGTCGATGATCGGCAGCAGGATATCGCCACCGGCCACGAACAGGATGACGATGAAGCCGAAGAAGACCATCGGCAGCACGCTGGCATACTGGATCTCCAGCTGTGTCATGCGGCGCGCGGTGGACGCCGGCAGGATGCCCTTCAGCACGCTCCAGCCGTCCAGTGGCGGGATGGGGATGAGGTTGAAGATGAAGAGCACGATGTTGAGCCACAGCAGCAGCCACAGGGCCGTCCAGAACAGTTCCAGGATGGGCGAGATGTCCGGGTCCGCCCAGATGACGGCGCGGATGACGAGGGCCACCAGCGCTGCCGTCACGAGGTTGCTGGCCGGTCCGGCGAAGGCCACCAGCGCGTGTCCCTGGCGGCCGTAGCGCAGGTTGATGGGATTGACCGGTGTCGGCTTGGCCCAGC
>DATHSE010000017.1:0-6903 GCA_035464455.1 Anaerolineae bacterium
CGAGCGACCCCTCGAGGACCGCGACCAGGGACATCACGTTCTCAAGGTTGGGGATGGTCGCGAAATGAGGCACGAACTGGCCCACGATCATCACGGACGCCACGACCAGCCCGATCGCGACGATCACACGAAGCAGCCGGTCCCTCAGGCGGCTGGGCATCTCGGGGCCTCCGCTGATGGCTGGCGCACCCTGGGTGGGTGCGCCAGCACTCGACTCTGGCGGCCTAGAAGGCCTTTTCCATCGCCTCTTCGGCGTTCTCGATCGTCACCGTCGTGGTGCCCGAGTCGATGTACTTCTCGAGCGAGCCGGCCTCGATCTCACCGTTCGCGATGCCCACCGCGAACTCCGCCGCCATGGAGCCCATCGCCATCGGGTCCTGGGTGTTGTCGGCCAGGAGCTTGCCGTCGAGGACGCCCTGGATGCCGACCGTGGAGCCATCGATCGCGAGGACAGCCACGTCGGTCTTGCCGGCGCCCGCGAGTGCCTGCAGGATGCCGTCGACCATGACATCGCTGGCCGAAAGAACAGCCTGGAGGTCGGGGTTCGCCGTCAGGATGTTCTCCATGGCGGCGAGTGCCTTGGCGTTGTCCCACTCACCGGTGGCAGAGGCTACTGGTTCGATGCCACCCGAAGCCAGACCCTCCATGAAGCCGGTGAGACGGTCATCGCCGGCCACCGAGCCGGGTGCGCCTTCGATGATGGCGACCTTGAGCTCGGGGTCGGGCATGGCCGTGACGAGGTAGGTGGCCAGCTCGCGCCCGGCATTGACGTTGTCGGTCGCGATGAGGGTCTCGTAGAGCTCCTCGTTGCCGGCAGCGATGGGCTGGTCGACCAGGATGACCGGGACGCCGGCATCCTTGGCCTTCTGCAGCGCAGGCAGGACCGCCGACCCGTCGAGCGGGCTGACGATGATGCCGTCGACCTGCTGCGTGACGAGGTCTTCCAGCTGGCTGGACTGGCTGGCCACCGCGGTCTGGCCGCCGGCGACCAGGAGCTGGACCGTACCGCCGAGCTCCTCGACCTTCTCCGTGGCCGCCTGTACCCAGGCGGCCTGGAACGGGTCGTTGGTGATGGTCTTCACGGACAGCCCGATGACCGGGCCGTCCTGGGCGACTGCGCCTGCGGGCACAATCGCTACGACTAGTGCTGCTGCCGAGATGACAGCTGAGCTGATCCCAAGACGTCGCATGAGGGTTTCTCCGTTCGTGTGGTCTTTCGGCCACGCTCTGTCTTCGCCGTGGATGTCTCGGATGCCGATGACTGGCTTCGCGACGCTGGTATCAGCGCCCGTTGCCGCAGTGGTCCATCCGTTCGACCCCGTGGTCTCGTGGTAGTGGGCCGGTTCGTCACCCCCCTCCGCCTGCAGCCTGTGATGGTTCTATGCGGCTTGTGATGCTCTCCCTAGACGGCACCGGCGAGGTGCCAGTAGGCGTTGCCCCAGCGGACCTCCTTGGCGAACTGGCGGGCGCTGGTGTCGGCGTCGATGGCCAGCAGCTCGACCCCCACCATGGCGGCGAAGTCCTCGATGACCTCGAGACCGACCGCCTGGGAATAGGCGGTGTGGTGCGGCCCGCCCGCGAGCAGCCAGGACTCGGCCGCGGTGGTGAAGTCCGGGCGCGGCACCCACAGCGCGCGGGCCACCGGCAGCGCCGGCAGCTCGGCGGGCGGGTCGATGGCGTCGATCTCGTTGGCCACCAGGCGCAGGTGCGTGCCCATGTCCACGAGGCCCACCACCACGCCCGGGCCGGCGGCGCCGGTGAAGACCAGGCGCACGGGGTCCTCGCGGCCGCCCACGAAGAGCGGGTGGATCTCGCAGCTGGGCGTGGCCGCCGCGATGGTGGGGCAGACCTCCAGCATGTGCGCCCCCAGGACCGCGGGGCTGGCGGCGCCGAAGTCGTAGGTGTAGTCCTCCATGAAGCTGACGCCGCCGGGCAGGCCCTCGCTCATGGCCTTCACGATGCGCACCAGCGCCGAGGACTTCCAGTCGCCCTCGGCGCCGAAGCCGTAGCCGTCGGCCATCAGCCGCTGGGCGCCGATGCCGGGCAGCTGCTTCAGGCCACCGAGGTCCTCGAAGGTGTCGACGAAGGCCATGGCGCCGTGCTCGGTGAGGAAGGCGCGCAGGCCCAGCTCGATGCGCGCCGCGTCACGCAGCGAGGCGCGCCGCTCGCCATCGGGACGCAGCGCCGGCACCACCGCGTAGGCGTCGTCGTACTCGGCGCAGAGGCGCTCGACCTCGGCGTCGGCGATGGCCTCCACGGCCGCGGCCAGCTCGTTGACGGGGTAGGTGTTGCAGGCGGTGCCCAGGCGTGCCTGCAGCTCCACCTTGTCGCCGTCGGTGTCGGCCACCTCGCGCATGTTGTCGCCGAAGCGGATGACGCGCAGGTGGCGCGCCTCGTGGGCGCCCGCGGCGGCGCGCATCCAGGCCCCCACGCGGCGCTGCACGACGGGGTCCTGCCAGTGGCCCGCGACGGTCTTGCGGGGCCGCCGCAGCCGCGACATGATGTAGGCGAACTCGCGGTCGCCGTGCGCGGACTGGTTGAGGTTCATGAAGTCCATGTCGAGGCTGCCGTAGGGCAGGCCCGCGCCGTACTGCGTGTGCAGGTGCAGGAAGGGCTTCTGCAGCGCCTGCAGGCCGGCGATCCACATCTTGGCCGGGCTGAAGGTGTGCATCCAGCCGATGACCCCGATGCAGCCGTCGTCGGCGGAGGCCTCCAGGCAGGCGCGGCGGATGCCGTCGGGATCGAGCAGCGTGGGCGTGTGCACGATCTCGACGGGGATCTCCGGGGAGGCCCCCAGGCCGGCCACGATCGCCTGCGACTGCTCCGTTACCTTCGCGAGGATGACCTCGCCATAGAGCTCCTGGCTACCCGTCAGGAACCAGATCCGCAGTCCATCGAACGCCATCGTCCCATCCCTCCCAGCGTGTTGCGAGCGAGCCATCATCGTGACGCAATCGAGTGTATGCAAACGTATTCTGAGGGTCAAACTGGTATCCTGCGCGCATGCTCGACATGGCACTTCGGGAGCAGGTCGCGCGGGCCAACGCGAACCTCACGGCGGCCGGCCTGGTGACGCTCTCCTTCGGCAACGTCAGTGGCGTGGACCGTGAGGCCAACGCCCTCGTCATCAAGCCCAGCGGCGTCGCCTGCGACAAGGTCCAGCCCGAGGACCTGGTGGTGGTCTCGCTCGAGGATGGCCGGGTGCTGGAAGGCCGCATGCGCCCATCCAGCGACACGCCCACGCATCTCCGCCTGTACCAGGCGTACCCGCAGCTGGGCGGGGTGGTCCATACGCACTCGTCGTTCGCGGCCGCCTTCGCACAAGCCGGTCGTGATATCCCGGCACTCGGCACCACGCATGCTGACCACTTCCGCGGAGCGGTACCGACCTCGCGACTGATGACCGAGGAGGAGATCGCGGGCGAGTACGAGTTCGAGACGGGCAACGTCATCATCGAGACCATCGATGGCCGCACCGACGACCCGCTGCGCATGCCAGCGGTGCTGGTTCGCTCCCACGGCCCCTTCACCTGGGGCAGGGACCCCGACGCCGCCGTGGTCAACGCCATCGCGCTCGAGGCGGTCGCCGCCATGGCGGAGCGAACCCTGTCCCTCGATCCTCACGCGCCGGACATCCAGGAAGCGTTGCTGCGGCGCCATTTCGACCGCAAGCATGGCCCGGGTGCCTACTATGGTCAGCCTGGGGACGAGCACTAGCGTCACCCCGTCCCAGTCGGCGCCACGGGAGGTCGAGCCATGTTCATCGCGGCAGTCCACGTCTACGTCAAGCCCGAGCGGGTCGATGACTTCAAGGCGATGATCCACGCCAACCACCTCGGCTCCATCGCCGAGCCGGGCTGCCTGCGC
The DNA here is from genome assembly GCA_035464455.1 of Anaerolineae bacterium. Taxonomy (GTDB): domain Bacteria; phylum Chloroflexota; class Limnocylindria; order Limnocylindrales; family CSP1-4; genus JAFMJV01. Next base: position 3,868 of record DATHSE010000017.1, read on the forward strand.
TTCGACGTGGCGCAGTCGAAGGAAGACCCCACCCAGTTCCTGCTGTGGGAGTGCTACGTGGACGAGGCCGCCGCCGCCTTCCACAAGACCACGCCACACTACCTGGCCTTCAAGGAGCAGATGCCCACGCTCATGTCACGCGAGCGCCGCAGCGACCTCTTCGACGGCATCTACGTGGCCTCGGACAAGGCCTGATGGACGGACCCGTCCCGGCCTTCGGTCTCGGCCGGCTGCCCCGCATCACCTTCGGCGCCGGCGCCTTCGGCCGGCTGCCGGCGGTCGTGGCGGGACATGGCCGTCGCGCCCTCCTCGTCACCGGCGGACACTCGTTCAACGACTCGCCCAGGCGGGCAGCGCTGGAGGCCGCTCTGGCCGAGGCCGGCGTCATGCTCGTCGGCTCGGCCGCTGTCCGCGGGGAGCCCAGCCCTGCCGACGTCGAGGTACCCGTCGCGCGTTTCCGAGGCGAGGAGGTGGGTGTCGTCGTTGGCATCGGCGGTGGTGCCGTGATGGATACCGCCAAGGCCATCGCCGGCCTGCTACGCAGTGGCACTGGGCTCATGGACCACCTCGAGGGTGTCGGTCGTGGCCTGCCCTATCCGGGGCCGGCCGTACCCGTGGTCGCCGTCCCCACGACAGCCGGCACCGGCTCCGAGGCCACGCGCAATGCCGTCATCAGCGAGCGCGGCCCAGGCGGCTACAAGCGTTCCTTCCGGGACGAATCACTGGTGCCGGCCGATGCAGTCGTCGATCCCGACCTGCTGGCGACGGCTCCGCGCTCACTCATCGCTGCCAACGGGCTCGACGCCCTGACCCAGCTGCTGGAGTCGTTCACCTCGCAGAAGGCCACGCCCGTCACCGACGCCCTCGCGCGTGACGGCCTCGCTTCGGTGCGCGACGGGCTGCTGAGGTGGCACCGCGACCCGGATGGGCCGGAGGCGCCGGCGGCTCGCAGCCACATGGCGTACGCGGCGCTGCTGTCCGGCATCTGTCTCGCCAACGCCGGCCTCGGCGCGGTCCACGGCCTGGCCAGCCCGCTGGGAGCACAGCTGCCCATCCCGCATGGGATGGCCTGTGGCGTCGTGCTGCGGCAGGTCATCAGCGCCAACATCACGGCCCTCGTCGAACGCGCCCCGGACGCACCTGCCCTCGGCAAGTACGCCGAGGCGGGTCGCATCCTGGCCCGCCTACCAGCGCACGCCAGCGACGAGGCGGCGCGAGTAGGCCTCGTGGACGTGCTGGGGGACTGGGTCAGGGCACTGGAGGTGCCGCCGCTGTCAGCCTTCGAGATGAGCGCGGCGCACATCGCGCCGATCGTGGCCGATTCCCCTGGCAGCTCGATGCGCACCAACCCCATCGCCCTGGATGACGAAGAGCTCTCGGCGATCCTTGCGAGTGCCCTGTAGGGCACTGCACCGCTCCGGCGCGACGTTATCCACAAGCGGATGGTCCCGGGGGCACCAGCACAAGGCGCCATTGCCTTGGCGGCAGCGCAGCGCGTAGGGTTGGCCTTGCCGTCGTCTCCGACGCTGGTACGGGCCCTGAAGGCGTCGACCACCGGGCCCGGGACGAAACGCGATCCATACGGGTCAACGTGGTGGCGCAAGCGAGTCCGTGCATCGAATGCTCCACACAGCTCGGGTCGCCGTCTCCGGGTCACGAGTCGAGTAACAGGTGAACCGGCTGGCTCCGGGCCTCGCCAGCGAGCGGGAGCGGCGGCGAGGTCATCCATCCCGTGTGTCGATCGACCTCGAGTCGCCAGACCGGCGGACAGGTCCGGCGGCTCGAACGATCACCCGCCCGACGGACGGGCCGCGGGCGGACAGACGGGCCGCGGGCGCTGGCTGCGAGCGCTGGCCGCGAGCGCTGGCCGCGGCCGGCACCCTTCCGCTGTGGCGTGTCAGACCGACGCCAAGCGCGTCCGGCGCTCGACACCCCTGGCATCGAGGTCATTGGCGATCACGCGGGCGCGCATCACCAGATCGCGATCGCGAGTGATGGTCGACGCGATCCAGTCGATGTACGTGGGCTCCTTCTCGGCAACGTCGCCCAGCGTTTGGCCGTGGAAGCGCCCGAAGCCCAGCACCGTCGCGCGCGCCTCGTCGAGGCTGGGGAGCATGACGCTGGAGGGATCGACCCGCCGCTGCACCGGACCGTTGGGCGAACTGGCCCGCAGGTCACGTCCCCGTCGGTAGTCCCGCCAGTCGACGGGAGGCTGCCCGGACAGGGTCGTTCGCCGCCGGCCCTGGCCCTGGAAGCGGATGGCGCTGTTGCGCGGACGGAAGGAGGCCGACGTGTCGAAGCGCGCGGTGACCGGTGGCGACGGTGGCGGTGGCGGTGGGCCGAAGTCCAGACCACCCTCGGCGCGGCCCTCGGCGTAGCGTTCCCGGCGTGCGTGCGGAGTGGCGTCGTAGCGGGCCCGACGGACCGGATCGCTCAGCACATCGTAGGCAGCGTTGATGCGCGCCATCCGCGTCGTCAGGCGCTCGCGCTCCTCGTTGTCGGCTCCCGCCCGATCGGGATGGTGCTCGCGTGCAAGCTCTCTCCAGCGTCGCTTGATCTCGTCGGCAGCGGCGTCATGACGCACGTCGAGCACGCGGTAGGGGTCGCCTTTGAAGGTCGGAGCAGACACGATATCGAGGCTACCACGCAGCGTTGTCGGGACACCCGCGACGGAGTATCGTGCCCTGCATGCCATTCCCCCTGGAGCCGCCCATCGAGCCCATGCTCGCCAGGGCCTCGGCCGACCTGCCGGATGGCGACGCATGGCTATTCGAGCCCAAGTGGGATGGTTTCCGCGCGCTCGTCTTCCGCGATGGTGACGACGTGCTCATCCAGAGCCGCGACCGCAAGCCGCTCGACCGCTACTTCCCCGAGCTGGCCGCGCCGCTGCGGGCCAACCTGCCCCGGCGCTGCGTGATGGACGGCGAGGTCGTGATCGCTCGCGACGGGGCGCTCGTTTTCGATGCACTGCTGCTGCGGATCCACCCTGCGGCATCGCGCGTGGCCACGCTGGCGGCCGCGACGCCTGCGTCGTTC
>DATHSE010000018.1:0-10072 GCA_035464455.1 Anaerolineae bacterium
CTGCCGAGTCGTCCGGCGGCCCCGGGTGATCGAGGTCTCGATCGATCGGGCGAGCACAGAACCTCCCGGCACACTCCGCGCCTCCCAGAGGTCCGGATCGGTCGATGCATCGATCGACAGCACAGGGCGCCGGTCCTTGGAGCGGATCTACTCGACGCTACCGTCCGCGCAGATCTCGTTGTCAGCGTCGATGGTCGGGGTGGCCGTGTCCGCGACCCTCAGGTTGGTGCCATGGTCGCAGACACCGTTCGCGATGAGCCTCGGCGACGTGTCGGCACCGATGATCATGCCGGTCCCGTCGAGGCCGGAGATGCGGTCGGCCTCGACGGCCGGAGTGCCGCCGCCGCTGACCACGATGGCGCCCCGCCGAGCGCCTGATCGTTCACCGGTCGGGCCGAAGTCCGCCCAGTCCCTCCCGCTGTGCCAGCAGTGCCGCCTCGACGCGGCTGCGCACCTGCAGCTTGCCCAGGATGTTCGTCATGTAGTGCTTGACGGTCTTCTCGGTCAGTCCCAGCTGATGCCCGACCTCCTGGTTCGAGAGGCCTTCGGCCACCAGACGCAGCACGTCTCGCTCACGCGGCGTCAACTGGTCGAATGGCCCGGGCTCGGGCTCGGAGAGCTCCTGCAGCATGCGCCATGCGAGGGTGGGGGCGACGTACACGTCCCCGGCATCGACGCTGCGGAGGACCTTGATGAGTTCGCTCGCGCCGGTGCCCTTCAGCACGTACCCGGAGGCCCCGGCCTTCATGGCTGCGAGAAGATCATCGTCGTCTTCGGACACGGTCAGCATCACGATGCGGACGGCCGGCGCCGAGGTGGTGATGGCGCGGGCGGCCGCGATACCTCCACCCGGCATGCTGATGTCGAGCAGGGTGATGTCGGGCAGGAGTCGGCGAGACAGGGCCACGGCCTCCTCGGCGCTGCCCCCCTCGCCCACGATCTCGATGTCCGGCGCCTTGCCCAGCGACGCGATGACGCCGGCCCGAAACATGGGGTGGTCGTCCACGACCACCACGGTGATGGCGCTGCTCATGGGGCGATCGTCTCATGCTCTCCGTCGGCCGGCTCGAGATGCCAGCACACGCTCACGGTCGTGCCGGCACCGGGAGCGGCACGTACCTCGAACGAGCCGCCCAGGAGCTCAGCCTGCTCGCGCATCCCGGCCAGCCCCAGGCCATCCGTCTGGGACAGCACGGCCGGATCGAAGCCGGGCCCGGCATCGGATACCTCGAGGCACAGCATCTCCCCGACCGACTGGACCGTGGCCTGGACGGAGGTCCCGCCGCCGTGACGGGTAGCGTTCGAGAGCAGCTCCTGCAGGGCCCGGTACAGGCTGACCCGCACCGAGAGCGGCACCGGCTCGGAGACGGGGCCGACGTGAAGCTCGACGGCCGTGCCAGACCGCCGGCTGTGCTCGTCGACCGCCCGGCGCACCGCCTGGGTCGTCGACATCGAGGCGAGCTCCGGCAATCGCAGCCCGGCGGCGATGGCACGCATGTCGCGCATGGCGTCTCGGAGCGCTCGCTCCACCTCCTCCATCTCCTGGGCCTGCGTGCCGTCGGCATCGATCGACCCGCGGATGCCGTCGAGGCGCAGCAGCGCCAGCGAGAGCGACTGTCCGGGCCCATCGTGGAGGTCCGAGCTGATCCGACGCAGCGCGCGCTCGTTCACCGTTGTGGCCCGGTCGGCGGCATGGCGCACGCGCTCGTTGAGGACTTCGTTCTCGGCCAGCAGGCCGGTCAGATCGTGCACCTGGCGTGCCAGCGCGGCCTCCTGCCGCTCGATGGTGTCCGAGCCGCGCTTGACGATGAGGAACAGCGCCGCCGCAGAGAGCAGCGTGGCGATGGCGACGATGGCCCACGAGGCCCGTCGGGCATCGCCCACCTCGAGTTCGATCTCGTCGGCGACCTTGTACAGCTCGGCCACACCGATGACCGCGCCGCTCTCGGGCTCGCGCACTGGGACGTACACCTCGAACAGGCGGTCGAAGCGCTCGGTGAGGGCCGCGGTCTTGGGGTGTGACAGGTCGGAGATGCCGAACACGAGCTCGTCTCGCAGCGCGGCCTCGAGATCGTCGGAAGGGAAGCGCTGGCCAACGAGTTCATCGTCGGGCCCGTAGATGATGGTCCCGTCCGGCGCCCACACGATGAGGGCGGCCACCTCGGCGGTGAAGGCGGGGTTTCGCATGAGCGCGTCCAGCCCCGCCCGATCGACCTGCGGTGGCCCATTCGCGGCCATGCCCACGAGGCGAGGTTCGATGAAGCTGTTGACGTAGAGCGCGGTGACCGCAGCCGTGCGCTGCAGGATGCCCCGCTCGACCTGGTCGCTCAGCCATGCACCGACGGCCAGCCCGGCCACCATGAAGACGAGGACGTTGGCCACGACGAAGCGCCGTGCCAGAGAGAGGCGCGGCGGGGTTCGGGCGCGCGAACCGGGGGCAGGCCGCTCGACCAGGGCGCGTTCTCCCTGGCCGGGGACGACCGCGCTGGCCGGCTCGGCCAGGGAGCATTCTCCGGGAGCGGCGACGGCCTCCCCGCTCGGCGTCGTGACATCGGCGGAGGGCGATCCGTGGTTCATCCGCATCGATGGTAGGGATGTCCACGGCCGGGTGCCACCAGCACAGGTCGGGCGTGCCGATCCGACCAAGGTCGGGGTCGATCACCCGACCTGTGCTGGTTCCCCCTGGACCCACTCGGCCCGACACTGTGTCCACACAGGACCACGCATCCACATCGAAAGGAGCTACCGATGACATTCCCGCGCACCATCCGCAGGCCGCGAGCCGCACTCGCGACCATCCTCTCGCTCACTATCGCCCTGCTGGCTCTGCCGGGCACCGCTGCTGCCTCCCAGGAGAAGGAACGACAGGGCAGCTGCCGAGCCGGCAGTGAGTGGTACCTCTACGTCGGTCGTGAGGACGGCGGGCGACTGGAGGTCGACTTCGAGGTCGAGAGCGACCGTCGTGGTGAGGCCTGGCGCGTGCGCCTGACGAACGACGGTCAGGTCTTCTTCCGCGGCACGCGCACGACCAACCGCGCTGGCGAGTTCGACGTCGAGCGCTACACCAGGGACGGCCGGGGCACCGACCGCATCGTCGCCCGCGCCACGAGCCTGTCCACCGGCGAAGTCTGCCGTGCCGTCATCAGGATCTGATCGCCGACCGGCAGCAGGACCTCCCGCTCCCCTCCACGCGCCCGGGACCTCCCGGGCGCGTGGCCTGTCGTGGACAGAGCTATGCGGCCCTCGTCGCCTTCCTCGAGCCCGTCGCCTCGTTCCTCAGCGCCGTGCCCTACTGGCACAACCCCGCCATCACCGAGGCGGCCATCGAGGCCCGCGCCTGTATGGCCGACCTCGGTGGCAAGACCGACCTCGGTGGCAAGACCTCGTGCTCGAGCAGCTCAAGCGGTCGCCCGACGCCGAGACCGCCGGCGTCGCCATCATCCCCGACTGCGGCCAGGTCCCGGGCATGGGCACGAACCTCAGCGTCTACGCCATGAGCCTGCTCGACGAGACCGACGAGGTGCCGATGTGGGACGGCGGCAACCCGCTCCATCCGCCCGGTCGGCGAGGTCGACACCTGACGCCTGCACGTGTGCCCGCTGGCCCGCGTGCGGTATCGTCTGCCGATGCAGCACGACTACGACATCCGCCTGGCCCAGGAGGCCGACCTCGAGCAGTTCGCCGAGATCGTCAACCACTACATCGAGACGACCGCCATCAACTTCCACGACCGGCCGCAGTCGGAGGAGGACTGGGAGGCCACGTGGCAGGTGCTCAACGTGCGCTATCCCTTCATCGCCGCGGAGAAGGATGGCGTCCTGGGCGGCATCGCCTACGCTTCCCCCTGGAAGCTGCGCGGGGCGTACGAGTGGACGTGCGAGGTCACCGTCTACGTGCGGGCCGGCCATGAGCGCCAGGGCATCGGTCGTGCGCTTTCCGCTCGCATGCTGGAGATCCTGCAGGCCCAAGGGTACCAAGCCGTCGTGGCCGTCATCGCCCTACCCAACGATGCCAGCGTGGCCCTGCATCAGGCGCTCGGGTTCGAACACGCCGGCACGCTCAAGAACCTCGGCTACAAGCTCGGCGCCTGGAGAGACGTGAGCTTCTGGCAGCGCAGCCTGGGCGACCCCTCCACGGCGCCAGAACCGATCAAGCCGGTTCGCGACGTCGTCTAGCGCTGGAGAGTTGACCGGCCCACCGGGCGTCGGGGATACTGGCAATCAGGGCGCGTCCCGCGCCTGACCTCCAACCCGGTGCTCACGCGGCCGGCTCGGCGGAGGTAAAGGTGGCCTTGAGCCGTCGGGACCTTCCTCTTCGTCGCCTCGACGCGGCGCCTTTGGGAGCGTGAGTCCCGGAGGTGCTCGCCGTGGAGGGCCCGAAGATGACGACCCAGCGACCGTTCAAGCAGCGCGTACGCGCACGCATGGCCAAGACCGGCGAGTCCTACACGGCGGCGCGCCGCATGCTCATCGCCGACGGCGATCAGCCCGACCCGGTCGCTGCTGACTGGCTGCCGCCTGTCTCGGATGCAGCCGTCTCGGGCGCCACGGGCAGAGATTGGCAGGCCTGGCTTCGAGTGCTCGACGAATGGGGCGCGATGGCGCGCGAGCACTCCGAGATGGCCAGGTGGCTCAGGGAGGCCCACAGCGTCGATGGCTGGTGGGCTCAGACCATCAGCGTCGGGTACGAGCGGGCGCGCAGCCTCCGAGCTCCCGGTCAGCGCGCCGATGGCTGGTCGGTGGGAGCGAGCAGGACGATCGCCGCTGCGGCTGACGCCGTCTTCGACGCCATCACCGACCACCGCCTCCTGGAAGGCTGGCTCCCGGGCGCAGAGATGCGCCTGCGCACGTCGACTCGGCCGCGCACTGCTCGATACGACTGGGAGGATGGCAGCACACGCGTGGTCTTCTACATCACCGCGTCCGATCCGTCACGCAGTCGACTTGCCATCCAGCACGAGCGGTTGCCCGACGCCGACACGGCAGAGGAGATGAAGCGCTGGTGGCGCGATCGCCTATCGAGTCTCAGGTCGCAGCTCGAGACACCCTCCCCCTGATGGCCACGACGGCCGGCTGGCTGGGAGGCGCAGGCTGACCTGGAGCCCTTCCTTCAGGCCCGGGTGGTGGCCTGCGCCATTCCGTTCGAGCCGACCACGCCGGTGGCAGTGCGCGCCTGGCTGATCCACTCCTCGTGTTCGATACGCGCAGCGGATATGCCGAGCCGGCCGGCGATCCGCTCGACGTCATCCGGCCCCCAGGTCGCGATCTGTTCGACGGAGTGGACGCCGATGTCATGCAGGCGGCGAGCCGTCTCCGGCCCGATGCCCTTGATGAGCCGTAGTCCAGCTTCGCTGGAGCGACCCGGGGTCGCCTCGACACGCTCGGACGGCGACACGGACACCGGGATGGCAACCGGTCGACCGGTGGATGTGGCCGCTACGGCCGGCTGCCGCCTCGAGCGCAGGATGGCAGCCGCGATGAACGCCAGGCCGGCCACGAGGGCCGCCACCGTCAGCGCGATCAGCAGCCCGCGGACGACGTTTCGACCGTCGCGCACGCCCGCGTCCCGTCGTGGTACGGCTATGCCCACGAGCCCCGCGATGTCGAGGCCATGGGCCATCGCCTTCTCGACCGGCGCGGCGATGGCTGCCTGCCACAGGTCCTCCAGCGGCATGACGATGGCAGTCCGTGCTCGGTGGGCCATCTGCCGCCGCGCCCTGCGCGCCAGCCGTCGGGCAAGCGGCTTGACCACCACGGACATGATCGCGTCATCGATGGATGCTCGAAGCTGTTTCATGAGCACTCCTTCCTTGCAGAGTCCCGGACTCGACCGCAAGCCGACCTCGAGGGCCACACGACCCCAGCGCCATGCCGCCAGGGCGCTCTCCGGTCCGCGACACGACCAGCGTGGCCGCGGAGGAGGCGACCCTGCCAGAGCCGGACGGCACCGTGGCTGAAGCATAGAAGCACATCGTCGGCTCCGGGCGAAGCCGCTGCAGGAAGGAACCGCCGGGCGCTGCCACGCGTCCCAGCAGATGGCGCGCTGTCTGGCCGGATCTGTCGCCTGGCGGGTGCCACACACAGGGGGTCCGTGCGATGTCCCCAATGCATCTGGTTCGTTCACGAAGGGCAGCGATCTCGGCCGCACTGGTCGCGTTCGCCGTCGTCACGGCACCGGCTGCTGCCGCCGAGCCGTCCGAGATGTCGGCTGCCCGCGACTACTGCAGCTCGGTGGGTGGAGAGGTCCAGCAGCGCCAGGCGATGTGGAACACCAACGCCGACGAGTCGTCCTGGGTGGACCTGGGACGTAGCCTGGAGGTGTGCCGGTTCAAGGCTGACGACGAAGCCGGCTCACGCATCTACGTGGACCTGCTGACGCTCTGGTCAGAGTCGCCCAGCCTGGCGGCTGCCGCCTACCTCGCTAAGATCCCCATGAGCGGCGAGTCGCCACCCGGCAACCCCGCCACGTTCTACTGTGCCGAGCTGTCAGGCTCGTCGCAGTTCGGCATCGGTGCCGCCGGTGGTGGCTGGGTCGATCCCGACGACCCCGACGACCCGGTGGTCGCGCTCTGCGTCTTCCCGGATGGCTCTGCCATCGATGGCTGGGGCATCGCCTACTACAGCGGCGGGACCGTCCGAGGGGCTGACCTGGCCGGCTTGTTCCGGACCGACATCTCGCAGATGCCGCCCATCTTCGGCTAGCGGGAAGACGACGCAGTCCACGCCCGATGATGGCCTCACGCGGCGTCGCGTGGGGCCATCCATGCGCAGACCACGCTGGACAACGTTGGCGCCGGGCCGAGCGGGCAGAACGTGGCCGTCGCCGAGCTCGCCGACGGGACGTGGCAGGTCACGTTGTTGGCTGCGCAGCAGGTTGGCGTGCGATGGATCGTCGAGCTGGGATCCGGCGATGTCAGGATGTGGAAGCCCGCACGCAGCATGGACGCTGATGGCGCTCAGCCGCGAATTCTGCGACCCTACGGCGCGTGAGGCGTCGGTGCGAACCACGCTCGTTTGTACGCGTCCCCGTAGCTCAGTGGACAGAGCAGCCGCCTTCTAAGCGGCCGGTCGCAGGTTCGAGTCCTGCCGGGGACGCCACCCCAGCCATCAGGCTACGAGCCCGGCAGTCTCTCGAAGGTCTCCGCGATGCCGAGCCAGTCGTCTTCGGCGCGCTCGACGTGGGTGCAGGTCAGCAGGTGGAGCGTGGCGCCGTCGGTGAAGTAGTAGGCCGCGTGGGCGGTCTCGAGGTTCGGATACTGCAGCCCATAGTCGATCCGCGCGACCTCGCCCGCCGGGAGCTGGAGCATGGTGACCTCAGGTCCGCTTGCGAGCCGGTCACCCATCTCTGTGAAGGCGTCTGCCTCGCTCCTGGCGATGGCGGCGAGCGACGTGCCGTCCGACACACCATCGATGACGTTGCAGTTCTCCCGAAACCCGCTGTCGGCATCGAAATCGCCGAACGCCAGCAGCGAGAAGCCGACGCCACCAGCGAGCGCGTCCTGCACGGTCGTCGCCAGATCCGGATCGAGGGTGCTGAGGGTGTCGACGATGACGTCGATGTCCTCGAGGGACGGCGCGATGGCGACCCAGTCGTCGGGCACCGTCAGCGCATAGCCTGCTGCCGGCAGCTCGATGCGTCCTCCGAGCCCGGGCGCTGCCAGTGACTCCTCCTGCGCCAGCGCCGGAGCAGCGATGCCGACGCCGAGGAGGCTGGCGAGGACGAGTGGGGTTGCGAGGCGCTTGATCATCGGAGACCTCCGCAGCTTCATCGGCTCATGCTCGACACTCGGCACCGGCCGTCAAGAGCCGGACAGCCCCTATGTCGTGCTGTCCTGGGCTGCTCGTGCCCGGTGCGGCATCGGCGTCGACCGTATCAGCATGGCGTCCCCTCGCGGCTGTCGCACGTCGAGGTAGGGGCCGCCGTCAAGCCGGCCGATGGTCCGTTTCGTTGCCTGCCGGCAACGACTGACGCCGGATCGGTGGGTTAGGTGAGGTTCGAGGTCGTCGCGAGCCTTGCCGTCGGGCGTATGCTGCCAGCCTGTTGTTCCGGTCGTGCGGGACGAGAGAGGTTCATGACATGTCGTTGCTCGAACGAGTAGAAGCGGCGAAACGGGGGGCCGCTGTGGCCATGCCCGGCATGGGGGTGTCCCGGCCGCCTGTGCCCGGCACGCCGTCAGCCAGCAGTGGTGAGGGTGCCAGCGGCCCGGGCGTCGCGGCTTTGACGCCCCCGCGGGTCTCCGCCCGCGAGGAGAACTTCCGGGCCATCCGGGCAAGGGTCGGGGAAGCCGTGGCTGATGCGCTGTCATCGCGCATCGACCTCTCCGATCCCGCGGGCGTGCGGCAGAGCCTGGCCAGGGAGATCGACGAGATCATCGGCGACTACATCGCCGACAACGAGCTGAGCCTCACCCGCGAGGAGCGCCGTCGCCTGGTCGAGGGCGTCCTCGACGAGGTCGCCGGCTTCGGGCCCATCGAGCCGCTGCTGGCGGACGACACCGTTACCGAGGTCATGGTCAACGGACCCAACCGCGTCTACATCGAGCGTGCCGGCCGCATCGAGAAGGTGCCCATCACGTTCCGCAACGACGAGCACGTGCTCAACATCATCGACCGCATCATCACGCCCATCGGCCGTCACATCGACGAGACCTCGCCGCGGGTGGACGCCCGCCTGCCCGACGGCTCGCGTGTCAACGCCATCATCAAGCCGCTCAGCCTGGTCGGTCCCGTCATCACCGTGCGCAAGTTCGCCACGCGCTTCAGCGTCGACGACCTCATCGGCTTCGGCACCGCCACAGCCGAGATGTTCGACTTCCTCAAGGCCTGCGTGGAGGCGCAGCTGAACATCTTCCTCTCGGGCGGGACGGGCTCGGGCAAGACGACGACGCTCAACGTGCTCTCCTCCTTCATCCCAGAGGAGGAGCGCATCGTCACCATCGAGGATGCCGCCGAGCTCCAGCTCAGTCAGAAGCACGTCATCACGCTGGAAGCCCGCCCGGCCAACCTGGAGGGGACCGGCGAGATCACCATTCGCGACCTGCTGCGCAACGCCCTGCACATGCGGCCCGATCGCATCGTGGTGGGTGAGTGTCGCGCCGGCGAGGCCCTGGACATGGTCCAGGCCATGACCACCGGTCACGACGGATCGCTCTCCACCGGCCACGCCAACACGCCGCGCGACATGCTGCGACGACTCGAGACGATGATCCTGATGACCGGCTATGACCTGCCGCTGCGCGCCATCCGCGAGCAGATCGCCTCGGCTGTGGACGTCATCGTCCACACCGCGCGCCTGCGCGACGGCACGCGCAAGATCGTCAGCATCACCGAGGTCTACGGTGTCGAGGACGACGACATCCTGACCCAGGAGATCTTCCGCTTCGAGCAGACCGGCGTGGTCGACGGCAAGATCAGGGGCGAGCTCAGGGCCACCGGCATCCGGCCGACGTTCATGCCGACCTTCGAGATCCGGGGTGTCAAGCTGCCGCCGGGTGAGTACGGCATCCCGCCCCGGGACCCAAGCCAGCCGCTGCACCCGGGCAAGGCGCGTTGGAGCTTCGGTGGCGTGTCCTCAGTGAAGTCCATCGTGCCGCCAGGACTCGGTCGTGGCCGCGCCGTGGTGGCCGGAGGCATGGCCTATGTCTCCGCCGTCGGGCCGGTGGATCCGGCGTCGGGCCAGGTCGAGAGCGCCGACATCAAGCTGCAGACGCGTCAGTGCCTGGTCAACCTGAAGGCCAGGCTGGAGGAGGCCGGCAGCTCGCTCGACGAGGTCGTGTGGGCCAACTGGTCGCTGCGCGAGGCGTCGGAGTTCGATGCCTTCTACGAGGAATGGCTGCGCTGGTTCCCCGACGAAGCGCCGGTGGGCCAGGGGACGCTGCTGCCGCTGTCACATCGTCGTGCCGGCTTCCGCGTGTCGCTCGGTGTCATCGCCGCGGCCCAGGCGGCCGTGGACGGAACGGCCAGGAAGGCGGCCGTCATCCCCGTCCTGCGCGGCCAGGGGCTGGATCCGTCGCCGACGACGGCCCCGCTCCCGATGCACGCGTCTGCAGCCGAGTCGTCCGACGCCTGAACGG
>DATHSE010000019.1:0-4322 GCA_035464455.1 Anaerolineae bacterium
TTGACCGCATCGTGGAGCGGCTTCCCGCCGATACCGTCCTCGCCGGCGATCCGGTCGTGGATGTGCGCCGCGACGGCGATGGCACGGTCGTGACGACGCGATCGGAGCGGGTCGAGCGCTTTGACGCGGTCATCCTGGCGACCCACGCTGATGTCGCGCTGACGCTGCTCCAGGATGCCGATGCTGACGAGCGCGCGGCGCTCGGCCGCTTCGAGTACACCACCAACGAGGTCGTGCTCCACACGGACGAATCGGTGCTGCCGCGCCGAGGACGCGCACGCGGCTCGTGGAACGTGGAGACGGCCGACTGCCGCCAACCCGCGGAGCAGCTGACCATGACCTACTGGATGAACCGCCTGCAGCGGCTCGACGGCGACGAGCCGTACTGCACCTCGGTCAACCCGGGCGAGCGCATCCCCGACCGGTCGGTCATCGTCTCGCGCCCGATGTCGCACCCCAAGTACACCTTCGCGACGCTCGAGGGCCAGCAGGCGCTGGCCAAGCTGCAGGGTCACCGGCGCACGTTCTATGCCGGCGCACACCTGGGCTACGGTTTCCACGAGGATGGCTGCCGCTCCGGCTTCGAGGCCGCGGAGCTGGTGAGCGCGCTGAACGCGGCACTGCCGGCGGCTGCCCAAGCGGCTGGCACGGCTGCGCTGGCGGGAGCGCCCACGTGAGGTCGCACCTGCTCACCGGCAAGGTGCGGCACCGGCGCTCGCAGCCCAAGGTCTACGAGCTCGAGCATGACGTCTTCTACCTCGCGCTCGACCTGGCCGAGCTGGATGCCGTCGCCGCGAGGTTGCGGCTCTTCAGCCGCAACCGCTTCAACCTCCTCGCTTTCCATGACCGAGACCATTGGCTGCCCGAGGCGAGCGATCTGCGTGCGTCGGTCCTTGCACACTTGCGTGCCGAAGGCTTCGACCCGGCGCGATGGCGCATCACCTTCATCGCCACGCCGCGCGTGCTGGGCTACCAGTTCAACCCCGCCAGCTTCTACCTCTGCCGCGACGGGTCCGGCAGCATGGCTGTCGTCATCGTGGAGGTTCACAACACCCACGGCGAGCGACGGCTGTACACGCTGCGGCCACAGCTGCGGGGCAAGGGCTGGGTTGACGAGATGGACAAGGACTTCTACGTCTCGCCCTTCATCGACATGGACGCCCACTACAGCGTGCGCGTGCAGGACGATCCCGAGCGCATCCGCATCGCCATCACCGAGACGGAGCACGGCGAGCCGCTGCTGTCAGCCACGCTGATGGCCGGGCGCAAGCGGCTGACCGACCGGACCCTGCTGCGCACGCTGCTGCGCATCCCACTCGTCACCCAGAAGACGATCGTGGCCATCCACCTGCACGCCTGGCGCATGTGGCGCCGCGGCTTCCTCTTCCACCGACATTCAGAGGTGACCCGTTGACCACTCCCCCGATGGCGGAGCGGTTGAGTGCTCCGCTCTCGCCGATGCTCACGCAGCTCGCCGCCCGCATCGCCCTCTCCGCTGCCACGCGGATCAGGGTGGGCTGTCTGACTGTCCAGCTGCCCGACGGCAGCCTGCGCATGTTTGGTGACCGCGACTCCGAGCTGCGCGCCGAGATGCATATCCATGACCCGGCGGCCCTCAGGCGGCTGCTCACCGCAGGCGAGGTCAGTGGTGGCGAGGCGTACATGGACGGCCACTGGTCGAGTCCCGACCTGGTGGGGCTCATCTCGCTCGCGGTGGCCAACCGCGGGGCGCTGGCGCTGTCGAAGGGCTGGTGGCGCATCCCGGCCAAGCTGGGCCGCACCTTCGCTCACCGTCGCAACCGCAACACCAAGTCCGGCTCGAGACGGAACATCACCGCCCATTACGATCTGGGCAACGACTTCTACCGGCTCTGGCTGGACGAGACCATCACCTACTCGAGTGCCGTCTTCGAGTCGTCCGAGCAGTCGCTGGCCGATGCCCAGCGCAACAAGTACCGCCTCATGGCCGAGGGGGCCGGCGTGGAGGCGGGCAAGCACGTGCTGGAGATCGGCACCGGCTGGGGTGGCTTCGCGCTCTACGCTGCGGGCGACCTGGGTGCCCGCGTCACCAGCATCACCATCTCGCAAGCGCAGCATGACCTTGCTCGACAGCGCGTTCGCGAAGCCGGCCTGGAGGACCTCGTCAGCGTCGAGCTGCGCGACTACCGTGACATCCGTGGCCGCTACGACGCGATCGTCTCGATCGAGATGCTCGAGGCCGTGGGTGCCGAGTACTACCGCGATTACTTCGCATCGCTTGCCGGCGCGCTCGAGCCCTTCGGCAGGGCCAGCGTCCAGGTCATCACCTTTCCGCATGACGCCTACGAGGCGCAGCTGCGGGGTGCCAACTGGATCCAGCGTCACATCTTCCCCGGCGGTGTGCTGCCGTCGTTGGCCGCCGTCGAGTCCTCGCTCGAGGGCACAGGCTTGCTCCTCACCGGCGTGCGCGACATCCGCGACAGCTATGTGCGGACGCTCATGACCTGGCGCGAGCGGTTCCATGAGCACATCGACGAGGTGCGAGAGATGGGCTTCGATGACCGTTTCATCCGCATGTGGGACTACTACCTCTCGATCAGCGAGGCCGGCTTCCGCACGGGGATGACCCAGAACCTGCAGCTGACCTTCGAGAAGAGCCGCGGCATGGTCCGGCAGGCCGGCTGACAGGCTGATGCGCATCCTCATCGTCGGCGCCAGCGGTTACGTGGGTGGTCGCCTCGTCGCGTTGCTAGCCGCTCGCGGCCACTCGCTGCGGCTCGCCAGCCGCGATCCGCGCGGCTTGAAGGAGCGCTTCCCCGACGCCGAGGTCGTCCGTGTCGACCTCCTGGATCCCGCGACGCTGCCGGGGGCGCTCAGCGACATCGACACCGCCTACTACCTGGCCCACTCGATGGCGAGTGGCGAGGCAGGCTTCGAGCTGCGCGACCTGCGGGCCGCGCGTGCCTTCGGTCGCGCCGCGCGGGAGGCGGGCGTCGGTCACATCATCTATCTCGGCGGCCTTGGCGACCCTTCCAGCGGGCTGTCGGCCCATCTGTCCAGTCGCCAGGAGGTCGGGGCCGAGCTGGCATCCCATGGCGTCCCCGTGACGGAGTTCCGGGCCGCCGTCATCATCGGCTCGGGCAGCGCCTCTTTCGAGCTGCTGCGCAGCCTCGTAGAGCACCTGCCGGTGATGATCACTCCGCGCTGGGTGCGGACGCTCTGCCAGCCCATCGCCATCCGCGATGTGCTCGATTACCTGGTGGCAGCGGCGGCGCATCCCGAGCGGGCCGGCGTCGTCGAGATCGGCGGCCCGGATGTGCTCTCGTACGCCGGCATGATGCACACCTACGCCCGCCTGCGAGGCATGCGCCGGCTGATGATCCCGGTGCCGGTGCTGACGCCACGCCTCAGCTCGTACTGGGTCAACCTGGTGACGCCGATCCCGTCTTCCATCGCCCGACCGCTGATCGAAGGACTGCGCAACGAGGTGGTGGTGCGCCACCCGGAGCCCGCCCGGGCATACGGCATCGAGCCCACGCGGTTCGAGGTCGCTGTCCAGCGAGCCATCGATCGGCTGGATCGTCACGATGTCGAGACGACCTGGTTCGATTCGCTGGGCCTGCCCGGAGAGCAGGACCTGGACCAGGACGAGAACCGCGAGGGCATGATCATCGACCGCCAGCGGCGGCGGGTGCGAGCCCCGGCGAGTGGGACCTTCGCGCAGGTGGAGCGACTGGGCGGCACGACCGGCTGGCCCTTCGGCAACTCGCTCTGGCGCATCCGTGGCCTCATGGACCGCATGGTGGGTGGTCCCGGCATGCGTCTCGGCCGCCGCGACCCGGTCCACCTGCGGGTCGGTGATGCGGTCGACTTCTGGCGGGTCGAGGAGGTTCGCCCCGATGAACTGCTTCGGCTCCGCGCCGAGATGCGGGTTCCCGGCCGCGCCTGGCTGCAGTACCAGGTGACCGACGATCCCGCCGGCAGTCTGTTGGTGCAGACCGCCTTCTTCGAGCCCAGGGGGCTCAGCGGACGGCTCTATTGGTACTTGCTGCTACCGGCCCACCTGTTCATCTTCCGCGGATCGATCCCCGAGGTCGTGCGACGGGCAGAGCGAGCGGCCGCAGCC
The DNA here is from genome assembly GCA_035464455.1 of Anaerolineae bacterium. Classification (GTDB taxonomy): domain Bacteria; phylum Chloroflexota; class Limnocylindria; order Limnocylindrales; family CSP1-4; genus JAFMJV01. The sequence continues at coordinate 4,106 of DATHSE010000019.1, forward strand.
GGGGCGGGCGACTCCGCTGGAAACGGAAAGCGATAGCGCAGGCGACCGCGAGGCTGCAGGTGACCGCCGGGATGACACCTGACCCTGGTCCTCGGCACGTCCTCGTGCTGGGAGACCAGCTCAGCAGCACCCTCGGACCGGTCGCCACGGCAGACCCGCCGAGCACGACCATCATCCTCATCGAGTCGGCCGCCTGGGCACGGCGCCGTCGCTACCA
>DATHSE010000020.1:0-10986 GCA_035464455.1 Anaerolineae bacterium
GGATAGCCCGCCACGATGCCCAGGGCAAAGAGCACCTGGACGACGATGGCCAGTGGCAGGAACGACTTCAGCCGCAGTGCCTGCCATCGGACGAGCAGGCTGTAGCTACGCAGCAGGCGCATGGGAGACCTCCTTGGTCGACACAGCCGGGGCTTCGGCCGAGCACCCACCGGCTGGACCGGCGACGAGTTCGACGTATACGTCCTCGAGAGACGCCGGAGTCAGCGAGAACTCACCGATGCGTCGTTCCGAGCGCAGCTTCTGCGCCCATCCGATGGCCTCGGCGGCTCGGCCAGCGTCGACGATGGCGCGCGCACGCGAACCGTTCGTTTGATAGCGCAGCACGAACGAGCCGACCGACGGCTCGGGACGATCTGGCTCCAGCGAGAGGTCGAGCCGAAGCTCGTGCTCGAGGCCGGACTTGAGCTGGGCCGGTGAGCCCTCTGCTACCACGCGCCCGGCATCGAGGATGGCGAGGCGATCTACGGCCTTCTCGGCCTCGACCACGTTGTGCGTGACGAGGAGCACGGCATTGCCTTCATCGGCCAGGGAGCGTACCGCGGACCACAGCAGCCGACGCCGGATCGGGTCCACGTCGTTGGTGGGCTCATCGAGGACGACCACGCGCCCGGGCACGACGGCGGCCATGGCGAAGGAGACGAGGCGCTTGACACCGCCCGATAGCCTCTCGCCGTCGGTGTCCAGCCAGGCCCCGATGTCGAGCGCCTCGACGAGGCGCTCGCGGCGGGCGCGCACGTCGGCGGCACGGCCACCGCGGAGCTGACCCAGGAGGTCGATGGCTTGGCGGGGCGTCAGTCCGTCGATGGGCAGCTGGGCCTGGGGCTGCAGAGAGCAGACCCGGCGGGCATGACCGGGATCGGCCACCAGATCGGCGCCGTCGACCTCGATGCGGCCGGCGTCCGGCTGCAGCAGGCCCACGACCTGGTTGACCAGCGTGGTCTTCCCGGCGCCGTTGTGCCCCAGCAGGCCGTATACCTGGCCACTGTCAGCCCGCAGGTGGATGCCGTCGTTGGCGCGAATGCCTTCTCCTCGCCCGAGGCGCCTGCGGTACGTCTTGGTGAGGTCGTGGATCTCCAGCAGCATCGGGGCTCGCTCCTTGGTCATGGACGGTGTCGGATACCGACTAGTATCGCCATACTATACAGAATGTCAATACCATTGCGTATCTGGATACCTGATGGTATCTTCAGAGACATGCCGAAGGAGACCCGCGCCGACAAGATCGTGCGAGACACCGCTGATGAGTTCCGCCGGGAAGCGCAGGCGGCGTCCGCTGAGGTACGCGACGAGCTGCTGGCTGCCAAGCGCGAGACGGCGGAGGCACTGCGCGAAGCGATGGATGAGATCCGCGCGGCCTTCGCTGACGTTTGGGGGCCGGCTGTTGCCGATCCGTCGGCCGAGCCGGGGGCCAGGATGTCGCGGGTCCAGCGCAAGGAGATGACACGGGAGCTGCTCCTGGACGCGGCCATCGATGTCTTCGCCGAGAAGGGCTATCACGGTGCTTCGCTGGACGACGTGGCCGATGCCGCGGGCTTCACCAAGGGCGCGGTCTACTCCAACTTCACCCGCAAGTCGGACCTGTTCCGGGCGCTCCTCGAGCGCGAGACGGCGCGCCGGACGGCAGCCTTCCGCGGCGCCGTCGAGGCCGCGCCACTGGCGCTGCTGCCAGACATCGCCGGCGAGCTCCTGCGCCACCCGGATGCCGATCAGCGCGACCGCGGCATCCTCGCGGTCGAGTTCTGGCTGGCTGCCGTGCGAGACCCGGCACTGCGGCTCGCGTTGCTCGACGCGTCAGGCAGCTTCGGTGACGTCCTCGAGCAGAAGCTGGCGGCCGCGGGAGCGCGCCCCGGCCTCGACGGCCCGGAGCTGGCTGTGCTCATGGATGCCCTCGCGACCGGCCTTCGGATGCATCAGGCGCTCGATCCCGAAGGCAACCAGCACGTCCTGTTCACCAAGGCGGTCCACAAGCTCATCGCCGACGAGCGGCCGCACGGCGACGAGGAGCAACGCTAGCCTGACGGAGCGCCGCCCACCGCACGCGTCAGCGCCAGCACGGATCACTTCCATGGAAGCAGCCTCAACGCCGCGGAACCGTCGAGTGCAAGCGCATACTGCGGCCATGGACAGCCTCCAGCAGCGGTAGCGGAGCGATGCGCATCATCGTCACCGGGGGAAGCGGCAAGGCCGGTCGTTGGGTCGTCGAGCACCTGCGCGGGTCCGGTCACTCCGTGCTCAACGTGGACTGGACACACGACGGCAGTCGACACGGCCTCTGCCTGGTGGCCGACCTCACCGACCCCGGCCAAACCTATGACGCATTGGCCGGCGCCGAAGCTGTCGTGCACCTGGCCGCCATCCCGGCACCGGAGGTACGACCGGCTGCGGAGACGTTTCGCATCAACATGATGTCGACCTACAACGTCCTGGCGGCGGCTGAGGCACACCGCCTCGCTCGTGTCGTCTATGCGTCTAGCGAGACCGTCCTGGGCCTGCCGTTCGACGATCCGCCTGCCTTCGCACCCATCGACGAGACGCATCCACCGCTGCCCGAATCGTCGTATGCGCTGGCGAAGCTCGCTGGAGAGACCATCGCCGGGCAGTTCGCACGCCGCAGCGGCACACCCCACGTGGGCCTGCGCATCTCCAACATCATGGAGCCGTCCGACTACCAGGCATTCCCGAGCTACTGGGACGACGCACGGGTGCGCCGCTGGAACCTGTGGGGCTATGTCGACGCGAGGGACGTGGCGCTCGCCTGTGAGCGGGCCCTGATCGCGGACGTGCAAGGCCACGAGGTCGCCATCATCGCCGCCGCCGACACGGTCATGCCGCGCGACAGCGCCAGCCTCATGGCGGAGGTCTACCCGTCGGTGCCGCTCACGCGCGAGCTGCGCGGTCGCGAGACGCTGCTGTCGATCGGCCGCGCCCGGGACATCCTGGGCTACGAGCCGCGTTGCAGCTGGACCGATGAGGTGGCCGGGCCGCTGGGCGCATAGACGACCCGGCGGCGCGGGTCAGTCCGCCGCATCGAGCTCGGGGTAGTCGGGCGTCTGCAGGATGCCCAGCGTGTCCAGCGGGAAGAAGCGCAACCATGCCCGGCCGACGACATCGTCGGTGTCGACGTAGCCGACGGCGCGGTCGCGTGAGTCGGTGGAGCCCATGCGGTGATCGCCGAGCACGAACAGCGAGCCCTCCGGCACGTCCCACGCGGATTCACCTCGCTTGGCCAGCGTGGGCTCGTTCTCCCCCGTGAGGGGATCCGTATGGGTGTACGCCGATTCGTCGATGCGCGTGCCGTCGATCCACACCGCACCGTCGCGGATCTCGACGCGCTCCCCGGCGACACCGATGACACGCTTGATGAACGGCGTCTGCTCCGTCTCGCCGTTGGGGTGGAAGACGATGATGTCGCCACGCGAGTAGTCGTCGAAACGCGGACTGATCTTGTCGATGAGCAGGTGCTCACCCTCGTGCAGCGTGTCGATCATCGATCGCTGCTCCACGCGGAAGGTCTGCACGACGAACGTGGTGATGACCAGGTACAGGACCACGGCGAGACCGACGGTGGTGACGATCTCGATGACCGCGTCCACCAGGCGAGAGCGCTTGCGCGGCTGTTCCCGGGCCTCCGGGACGGCAGGATAGGGTGCGGGCGAGCCCGTCAACTGTTCACCTCTGGGTGGGCTGGTGCCGACGTGCGGCGACGACACCCAAGGGTCGCCGTTCGCGAGCTTCCGCTCCGGCCGCCGAGCGGAGAGGGGATCTCCGCGCTGACCGCTCGTGCTCGCCTGAGGGGTCCATGTTGCCCTCGCGGCCATCGCCATCGACGGTAGAGGTGTGTTCCTCGCAGGCAGCCGCGCCCGGCGTAGCGACCGGTGCGTGACGAGTGGGCGACCGCCCGACGCCGGACGTACCCTGTCCCAGTCGCCCCCGCTGAGGCCAGAGGCTCGAACAGCGCGATCGAAGGGAGCAGAGGCATGATCAGGGAATTCCGGGACTTCCTGTTCCGAGGCAACATCATCGACCTCGCGGTCGCAGTGGTCATCGGTGCCGCCTTCGGCACCATCGTGACCTCGCTCGTCGAGGACATCCTGACGCCGCTGCTGGGGCTCGTCGGTGTCCCGGACTTCTCGACATGGGTCTTCGGGGTGGGAGAGGCCGAGATGCGCATCGGTGAGTTCCTCAACGCGCTCATCTCGTTCGTCCTGATCGCCGCTGCCATCTTCATCGTGGTGGTGAAGCCCATGCAGCGCATGGCGGCGATGGGGGCCGAGCGGGCCGGAGATGTACCCGCGTCACCCACCGAGGTCGAACTGCTGACCGAGATCCGCGACGAGCTGCGCAAGGGCGCGTAGGTCCCCACCTCACGCGACTGGGGGGTGCGGGCAGCACGGCCCCTCATCGGCTGGCGGGCCACGATCGGCGCCCGCGGCTCGGGCAACCTAGCCGGCGTCCTCCGAGCCAGCGCCATCGGAGGTGGACCCGCCCTCGTCGGCAGGAGCCTCGCCGCGGGGCGCTTCCGCGCCGGCCTCGACGCCCTCGGCTTCGGCGCCGTAGACGCCCTCCTCTTCGACGCGCGGCGGCTGGACACGGGCCAGCGGCTCGTCGCCGTCGGTCAGGATGGTCACGCCTTCGGGCACGACGAGGTCGCGCACGTGAAGGACCGCGTCGAAGTTGTCGAGCGGGGTGATATCAAGGTCGATGGCATGCGGCAGCGCCGTGGCCAGGGCGCTGATCGAGACGCTCTCGCGCATGTGGAGCAGGGTGCCACCGAGCTTGTCGGCTGCCGAGGAGTCGCCCATGTAGTTGATGGGGACGTCGATGGTGATGGCCTCGGTCATCGAGACGACCAGGAAGTCCACGTGGACGGGGTGCCGGCGCACCGGGTGCTCATGGACCTGCTGCAGCAAGGCCGGCAGGGGCCGGCTCTTGCCGATCTTGAGGTCGACGAGCGTGTTGCGGGTCGTCGTGCGCATGAGCACCCCGAAGGCGCGCGCATCGAGCTGGATGTTCTCCGATTCCCGCTTCGCGCCGTAGACCACGGCGGGGAGGATGCCCTGTCGACGCAGGGTGCTGACCTTCTTGCCTACGACCTCGCGGGGCTCGGCGGACACGACCGGACGGGTGCTCACTCAGGTGACCTCTAGAGAAATCGTTGGTCCGTGCTGGGCGGACGGTGGGATCCATGCTGGGCGGACAGCCGGACGGTCCATCGGCGTGGACGGCTTCGAATCCTAGCACGAGAAGCCCCAGCGTCACCACGATGTACCATCGGTCACTCAATGTCCGCGACCATCCTCATCGTCGAAGACGAATATGCCGTCGCCCGCGGCATCCAGTACGCGCTCGAACAGGAGGGCTACCAGGTCACCCTGGCCAGTTCCGGCGAGGAAGCCCTGGCGGTGGCCGGCCAGCTTGCGCCGGACCTCGTGGTGCTGGATGTGCGCATGCCCGGGATCGACGGCTTCGAGACCCTGCGCCGCCTGCGCGGCGACGGCTCCAAGGCGCCGGTGCTCATGCTCACGGCGCGCGACGAGGAGATGGACAAGGTCATCGGGCTCGAGATGGGTGCGGACGACTACATGACCAAGCCCTTCGGCTTGCGCGAGCTGCAGAGCCGCATCAAGGCCCTGCTGCGGCGTGCCTACGGTGACCTCGCCGATGCCATGGGCGGCCGGCTCATCCGCCATCGCGACCTCGTCATCGACCTCGACCGCCGCCGTGTCCAGCGAGGCGACAAGCGGATCGGATTGACGGCCACCGAGTTCGAGATCCTGCGTCACCTCGCGTCGAAGCCCGGCCGCGTCTTCTCTCGTCGCGAGCTGCTGGAGCTGGTGCGTGACTACGAGGCTCTCGACCAGGACGAGAAGACCATCAACGTCCACGTCAGCCACCTGCGCGAGAAGCTCGAGGACGACCCGGTAGACCCCACGTTCATCCTGACGATCCGTGGAGCCGGCTACGCCTTTGCCGAGCGCTGAGTAGCGGCTGATGGCCGGCGCCCCGGGCACCGCCCCCGAGAATGGCACGGGCGTGCGCGCCCTCGCATCGAGCTACCGAACCCGCCTGTTCGTCGCCACCATCCTCGTCGTAGCCGTGGCGCTGGGGCTCGTGCTGGCCTCCCTGCCAAGACTGCTGGAGGGCTTCTTCCTCGATCAGGAGCAGGCCAACCTGCAGACCCGTGCCGAGTCGGTAGCCACGCTCATCGCTGACGAGCTGGCGACCAACGTGTCGTCAGGCGGCGCCCGCCCCATCATCCTGCCCACGGGCGATGTCGGCGGCTCTACGGCGTGGGCGCTCGGCGATGCCAGTGCGGGCAAAGTCGCGGAGCTCACCGGGGAGATCGCCCGCGCCGACGTCTCTGTCGCACTGGTGCCGGCAGATGGCACGGAAGCTGCCTGGCAGCTGCAGGTCGGCTACCCCGACGAGGCCGGCGAGCCCGGGCAGAACCGGGAGCCAAGCCTGTCGGCCACTGCCAGCAGCGGTGTGCGCGACCTGTGGTACTCGAGCGGCGCACCGCCGACCCACCAGCTGACGGTGACGCTCGCCAACCCCTTTACCTCACGCGAGCAGACCACGCGCACCATCAATGAGGTGCTCCTGAACGCGGCGCTGGTGGCCCTCGTGGTCGCGCTCATCACGGCCCTGCTGCTCTCGCAGTGGCTGGCTCGTCCGTTGCGGCGCCTCACCAAGACATCACGGCTGCTGGCCGAGGGCCACCTGGATGCTCGCGTCGACGTTCCCGCCAACTCGCCGCCGGAGGTGCAGGAGCTGGCCGGAGCCTTCAATGACATGGCGGAGCGTCTGCAGGAATCGGTCGCCATCATCAGCAAGGACCGAGATCGCAGCCGTGAGTTCGTGGCCGACGTCAGCCATGAGCTGCGCACGCCCATCGCCGCGCTGCGGACCTTCAACGAGCTGCTGCTCGAAGGCGCCGCCGAGGAGCCCGACACGCGTGAGGAGTTCCTGCGCGGGAGCCGCCAGCAACTCGAGCGTCTCGACTGGCTCGCCGCCAACCTTCTGGAGCTCTCCAAGCTCGACTCGGGCCTGGTGGCCCTGCAGCTGCGCAACGAGGACCTGCGCACCGTGGCCGAGGATGCGGTCGATCACGCCGAGCCGATGGCAGAGCGCAAGGGCGTCGAGCTGCGGACCCACCTGCCCGCGGAGCCCGTCATCCAGCCCCACGACCCACCGCGGCTGGGCCAGGTGCTGGGCAACCTCATCGGCAACGCCATCAAGTTCACCCCCAGCGGCGGCCACGTCGATGTCAGCGTCTTGGCCACCGGGGACAGCGCGCGCTTCGTGGTGACCGACGACGGTGTGGGCATCGACCCCAGCGAGCTCGAGCACGTCTTCGACCGCTTCTACCGGGGAACCCGCCGCCCGGAGGAGCGAGCTGGTGGCTCGGGCCTGGGCCTGGCCATCGCGCGCTCCATCGTGGATATGCATCACGGCCGCGTCGCCATCTCCAGCACCCCCGACGTGGGGACGGAGGTCGTGGTCACGTTGCCGCGAGATATGTCGGATTCTTCATCCTCCGACGCCCGCGGTTGAACCAGGCATCCACTACGCTCCACGCTCCTGATCACCTGTGTCCGCGATCGGAGTAACACGACCCCATGGCCGATGGGCCCACGCTTGACCACGATGGCCAGCCGGCCTCCTACAGTCCCCCGCCCCAGCACCGTCCCGCCTGGATCGAGCACGGCTGGGGTGAGCGACCGGCCAGCGGCACCAGGCCGCGCGTGGCTCCGCCTCCAGGACCCACCCAGAGCCGGCGCAGTCGCACCGCCGACTTGCTGGGGGTCGCGTTGGTGGCCGCGCTCGCAGCCTCGGTCGGTACCTATGCCCTGCTGCTCGGGGGTGGCCAGCTGGAGCGCGAGATCGTCATCACTGAGCCGCTTGGCCAGCAGACCACGTTGGGGGCCCCCGGCGGCCCGGACGTGGTGCGGGTGGTGGAAGAGAACGCCGTCACGGCCGCCGTCGACGAGGTCAGCCCGGCCGTGGTCACGATCACCCCGCGCGGACGCGACGGCTCGTTCATCTTCGAGAGCGTCGGTTCGGGCGTCATCTTCGATGCTGATGGCTGGGTCGTCACCAACCGTCACGTGGTCTGCAATGCCGATACGCTGACGGTGCAGCTGGCGGATGGCCAGCGCTTCGCCGGGCAGATCCACGGACTGGACACCCTGACCGACCTCGCCATCGTCAAGATCGAGGGTGTCGACCTGCCGGCGGTGGACATCGGGAACTCCAGCACGCTGAAGGTGGGCCAGCACGCGATCGCCATCGGCAGCCCACTGGGCACCTTCACCAACTCGGTCACCACGGGAGTCGTGAGCGCCCTTGGGCGCCAGATCGACGTGGACGACAGCTGCAGCCGCGGGCGTCGGGTGGAAACCCTGCGCAACCTCATCCAGACCGATGCTGCCATCAACCCCGGCAACAGCGGCGGTGCGCTGGTCGATGCCGATGGCGACCTCATCGGCATCAACACCGCCATCGCCGGCGGTGCCCAGGGCATCGGCTTCGCCATCCCCATCAACCTGGCCCGGCCCATCATGCAGCAGGCGATCGAGGGTGCGACGCTGAGCCGGCCCTGGATGGGCATCTACTACACCACCCTGACCCCAGTGCTGCAGGACCAGCGTGGACTGCTGCTGGGCTATGGAGCGCTGGTCGAGTCACCCGCGGACTTCATGACCGAGGCCGTCCTGCCTGGCAGCCCCGCTGCCGAGGCCGGGCTCCGAAGCGGCGACATCATCACCCACGTCGACAGCGTTCGGGTCGACGGGGACAACCCGCTCGACGAGATCCTCACGCAGTACCGCCCACGCGAGACGATCAACCTGCGCGTGCTCCGCGGAGACGAGCTGATCGACCTGCGCCTGCAGCTGGGGACACGACCGGTAGACCAGTAGGCGGTCCGCCTTCAGCCCCGCGTGCTGCGCTCGCGGCGGAGCTCCACCTCGGCATGGTCGATCGACACGTCCATCGGGACGGCCAGCTTGCGCACGCGCACGGTGACCGCATCGATCGCCGCCGACTGCTCCAGGACCCCGGCCGCGAGCGCGCCGGCCAGGCCCTCCAGCAGCCTGTAGGCGCGACCCTCGATGGTGCGTTCGGTCAGCTCGACGATGGGTCCATAGTCGACGGTATCGGCCAGCGCGTCCGATGTCGCGGCCGCCGCCAGGTCGGTCTCGATGACCAGGTCGACCTCCAACATCTGCGGATAGGCGCGCTCCGCCTGGGTCTCGCCGAGCAGGCCCTCGAAGCGCATCGAGCTGAGCGTGATCCGGTCCATCGGGAGCCTCCTGTGTGGCTGGCTGCTAGCTGGCTCGTTCGCGCCAGTGGCCGCGGATGATGGCATCGCTCATGCGGGCGACGCGGACGTTGGCCGCGACGTCGTGGACGCGCACGATGTCGACGCCGGCAGCGATGCCCAGTGCGGTCGTCGCCAGCGTGCCCTCCAGGCGCTCCTCCACGGGCAGGTCAAGGACCCGACCGATGGTCGATTTGCGGCTGGTGCCGAGCAGGATGGGCCGACCCAGCACGCGCAAGCCAGCGAGGCCAGCGAGCAGGATCAGGTTCTGCTCGGCGGTCTTGCCGAAGCCGATGCCGGGGTCGGCGATGAGCATGTGGCCGGCACAGCCGGCCGTCTCGGCCTGCCCGAGGGCGCGCTCGAGGTCGGCGATGACCTCGCTGACGACGTCGTGGTAGACGGGCTGCGCCCGGCTGTGCATCACGATGTAGGGCGCACCGTGCGCTGCCGCCACCGTGGCCAGCGCGGCACCGGCCGTCACGCCGCCGACATCGTTGACCATGTCGGCACCCGCTTCGAGCGCCGCAACGGCCACCGCGGGCTTGCGCGTGTCGATGCTGATGGGCACGTCGGGGAGCTGGGCGCGGATGCGACGCACGATCGCGGCCACGCGTCGGCGCTCCTCGACGGCGCTGACCGGATCATGGCCGGGTCGTGTCGATTCGCCGCCCACGTCGATGATGTCGGCACCCTCGGCGACCATGCGCTCGGCCTGCGCCACGGCCGCGTCCATGGGCGAGGCTGCGGCCAGCAGCCCGTCACCGCTGAAGGAGTCGGGGGTCACGTTGACGATGCCCATGATGTAGGTGCGGATCCCGAAACGGAGCTCGAGACCGCGCACGCGCAGCGGTGCAGGGGGAGTCGGCTCAGGCATCGACATCGCGGCCGGCAGCCGGCAGCAGGCGCGCGCGCAGGTGCCCCACCAGGTAGAGCGAGCCCGCGATGATCAGCGCCCCATCTTCGTTCGCGGCCACCTGGAGCGCGTGATCCAGCGCTGCGTCGGCGTCATCAAAGGCGGCGTCGGCAGGGACGCCGCTGGCCTCGGCCCAGGCACGGGCGAGGTCCGCGGCCGCCAGCGCCCGTGGACTCTCGGGCACACCGGCGGCGATGAAGCGAGCCGCTCCAAGCACACCCGAGGCTGCGAACGCCTCCATCATCTGCCGCACCTCCTTGTCCGCCATCGCGCCCGCCAGCAGCACTGCCCTGCCCGGCGGCAGCGATGAGCGCAGCTCGTCGATGGTGGTCGCCAGCGCGCGTACGCCATCCGGATTGTGGGCACCATCGAGCAGGATGGTCCGGCGCCCGTGGCGGAGCACCTCGAGGCGCCCGGGCCAGCGCGTACCAGCCAGGCCGGCGCGGATCGCCTCGTCGTCGACGTCCGCGACGCCCGCCGCACCGAGCTCCTCGATGGCTCCAAGCGCCACGGCGGCGTTGGCTGCCTGGTGCCGTCCCGGGAGCGGCAGATGGAGCCGTCCCAGCCGGCCATGCTCGAGCGTGACGCCACCGATGTCCATGTCCAGCAGCGGCAGCGGCGGACAGGTCGTCAGTGGCACCGCCACCTCCCGGGCTCGCGCCGCGATGACACGGAGGGCCTCCCCAGCGGCACCGGTGACGGCGCGCAGTCCGGGCTTGATGATGGCCGC